>NZ_JBXYJF010000012.1:0-93237 GCF_057396245.1 Psychrobacter sp. CX16 | reverse complement strand
ACTTGCTCTACAATAGCTAATTTAAAGCCGAGTGTGTAATCTTTCTGTGTTCGTTTAACCCTTGATCTTTCTGCTTTGTCCATTTATAAGCTTCCTTTTCGTAAACTTATTTTAGGACGGGACAATATTGTTATAAAAGGCAGCGACTCAAAAGGTGATAATAAGAAATCAGAGCGGAAACCTGCGCAAAAAGAGTCAAAATCAAGTAACGGCACTAAAAAACCAGAAAGCAGTGCTAAATCAGACGTTCAAGCGGCTAAGCTTGCGCCGAAAGCCAATGCTGGTTCAAAAGGTAGCCCAAAATCTCAAGCCACGTTAAGCGAAGCAGAAGTTAATGGCAAGTTAGCCGATGTTTATGCAGGTCCTGCAGTACGTAAGTTGGCACGTCAGCTAGGTGTTGATATTACTCAAGTTGAGGGCAGTGCGATTAATGAGCGTATCTTAAAAGAAGATGTGTTTGATTACGTTAAATCGCACATGAAAAAAGAGACAACAGCTACCTCTGCTGCCGTAAGTACGGGTTCTGGTCTACCGTCACTACCGGATATGAGTAACACAGAGATTTGGGGCGAGATTGAGACGCAAGACTTAAGTCGTCTACAAAAAGTGTCAATACCGCAGCTTAACTATAATACGTATTTACCACAGGTTACTCAGTTTGACTTGTCAGATATTACGGATACTGAGGCGCTGCGTAAAGAGCTTAAGCCTGAATTTAAAGCTGAAGGTGTTGGTTTAACTATCTTGGCCTTTATTGTTAAAGCGACTGCTTATGCGCTACTGCAGTATCCTAAATTTAACAGTCATTTAAGCGATGATAATACTCAAATTCACATTAGAAAGTCGGTCAATATGGGTATTGCTGTGGCGACCGATGATGGCTTGATTGTGCCCGTTATCAAAAATGCTCAAGATAAAGGCATAAAGCAGATTGCCATTGAAATCGGCGAACTTGCTGCTAAAGCGCGTGATAAGAAACTGGGCACTAAAGATTTACAAGGCGCAAGCTTCACCATCTCTAGCCAAGGAAACTTAGGCGGTACCTACTTTACGCCGCTAGTTAACTGGCCACAAGTTGGTATTCTAGGTGTGTCAGAGGCCACCATGCAGCCGCGCTGGGATGAGCAGAAGGGCACGTTTGAACCACGTCTAATGTTACCTTTATCCTTATCTTATGACCACCGTGTGATTAACGGTGCAGATGCAGCAGTATTTACCCGCTATATTGCGAAGTTATTGGCAGATCCACGTCGCATTTTACTGTAATAGTAAATGCTTTAACTTTTAGAAAATCATAAATATCTAAAACCTCTGATTGGATAATCCAGTCAGAGGTTTTTTATATCTATGAGCTTAGCCAAGCTTTTTTGATAAAGGTATTAGTATAAGCGCCACCTGTCCTCTATAATATAGTGCTTCGTGGACAACCTAGTTAGCGTAATATGATTAAAAATCAGATGTACCAACAGTTCCGAAACAGAATTTATGACATTATTGAAAATGAAGCTTATCAAACGCCGTTGAGCCGATTTTTTGATAAGTTTTTAATTATTCTAATTCTACTGAATGTATCGGCTGTGATTGCTGAGTCGGTAGACCGTATATACTTTCCTAACCAAGCACTTTTTACTGCGTTCGAGAATTTCTCAATTGCGATTTTTACAATAGAGTATTTGCTGCGTTTATGGGCGATTGTAGAGCGTGATGCGGACAAAGATCCGAGTATTCCGCATTGGAGGCGACGCTGGAATTGGATGAAAAGTCCAGGGGCAATCATTGATATCATCTCAATCTTGCCCGCCTTTGTGAACTATTTTGTTACCTTTGATTTACGCTTCCTACGGGTATTAAGACTGTTTAGATTGCTCAAACTAACCCGTTATTTTGCGGCAATGCGAATTTTGTTAATCGTGCTGCACAAAGAAAAAGAATCGTTTAAAGCGGTTGTCTTTATTCTAATTATCATGATTGTTACGGCCTCAAGTGGTATTTATGTGGTTGAAAACCAAGCCCAGCCTGAGGTGTTTGAGTCGATTCCGAAGTCGATGTGGTGGGCAGTGGTAACATTGACCACGGTTGGTTATGGTGATGTTATTCCTGTAACCACTATGGGCAAATTCTTGGGTGCGGTGATTACTATCTTGGGTGTTGGTCTAGCCGCATTACCGGCCGGTATCCTTGCCTCTGGTTTGGCGTCTGAGCTTGAACAGCGTAGAGAGCAGTTAGAGCAGCGCTTTCGCGAGTTATTGCTTGAAGATGAGCATATGGATTTGACCAAAGACAAATACAAAATTGATCAAATCAGACGTGAGCTTGGACTCAACAAAGACCAAGCAGATGAAGTGATTACGCAGCTGTTACGTGAGAAAGAGTATGAAGACCGCTTAGCGGAGCTTGATAAGAAAAACTATTGCCCACACTGTGGTGAGCATTTATAAACTAGAAATCTATCAATTGATAAGTTAATCAGTTTAAACATTAACCGGCCGAGAAATACTATTGTTATAGGGCGTGTCCTCAATTCGTACGATTACATTTAAATGGGCTAAAAATAGCTAAATCTTGTCATACTGCCTCAAATAACGGGTAAATATCTCGATATTTACGGCATTACTTTCTTTGTCTGACTGCGATTTATCTTATTTTTATCACCATTTTCAAAATGAGGATACGCCCTAGTGTTTCTCGGCCGGTTTGTTTGATTTTAATACTTCAATATCTCAGTGCTTCGATATCTAAGTCAAACGACTAAAAGTAGACCCTAAGCGTATATGCGAGCCAAGTCTTTGCTAACTTGCTTTGCCATGTCGTCCATATCAGTGCCGGTTAACGGTAAATCTTTGACCGTAAAGCGCCATTCGCCCAACTCTCGGCTTAGTACCGCCACACATAATGCGCTGCTATCAGTACCTAATAAGGTCAAATCTGAGGCGTAAATTTCATTGCCTTCATCATCGCTAATATAGATATTGCCACGCTCAAGCTTATTAAGCGGATGCCCTTTATAGCTAGATACTAATAGAGCAATGTGCTCGGCATTTTGAGCTAAGCGCGGTAATCTAATCTCGATGGTTTCAACATCGACATTGCGGTCAAGCTCAGCAGTTGCGCCGCGATCCTTACCGTCTAAGCTATCTCCTTGATGGCGTACTGCGGAAGATTCGTCGCGTAATTGTTTAAACCATACCGTATCGACCACTTGTAATTTATCATCGAATATCACACAAGATAAATCAATATCCATGGTTTCTTTATTTTTCTTTAGGCGATTAATAAACCCTTTTTTGGTGACTTCGGTATATTTGAAGTTCAGACCAAATAGTAAGCTATTCCCTCGAATAGAGAGTTCACTGAGTAAATTTGATAAAGGCGCAGCGTCAGTTGATAAAGGGCTACTGTCAATAGGTTGGTTAGCTGTTGTGTCTGCGGCAGTATGGTTTGAAGCGGCCAAGTAGAACTCCTAATTAATCATAAGGATAAAGATGATGATTGTTTTTATAAGAACCTGTATTCATAAGCTACAGTTATGGTATTTTTAGAATAAAATGAGACAATACGAGGAAAAATTGGGTTGAATAGTCATTCTATTCGAGCCGAGTTTTAACAAAGTAGTGGCTTGTTTTAGGCAAAAAGAGCCAATTATAGCTTGTGAATACAGGTTCTAAGATAGTGACAAAGATTATAACATTTTAATATCGGTCGGCCGACTAGGGCAGTGCTATATTTAGGTAATTACCCTAATCAGTTCAACTTTAAATAATCGGATGTGCATTTGAATATCAGCTTATTGATCAAAATGCTCGTCTTGTTTCACTGCATGAGACAGTATTTCTGGCTCAATAATGGTCAGCTTTTTGCCAAAGCCGCGCAGCCACCATACCAATTGCGAGGTTAGATTAACAGTGGCGATAATGGTCTGGGTATTATTCTCAGTGTCTTCAGTGACCACTTGATCATCGCTTAACTGGCTTTCCGTCAAGCTGGTACCGGCTTTACCATTGAATACCAGTTTTATCTTGGTGTTTTTGCCATGATTAGGTAAGTCTTTGAATAGATAATGCGCGAACCCCATACCGCCAGAATCTAGATAGGCTTCTAAATTAAAGCCTGCCGGAATTACCGCTTTGGTTTCCTCTACGGTCACTTCCGTAAAACGGTGTAGGGCAAAGGTGCGAATAATTTGCTCAGCATCGCCAAC
The DNA here is from genome assembly GCF_057396245.1 of Psychrobacter sp. CX16. NCBI lineage: Bacteria > Pseudomonadati > Pseudomonadota > Gammaproteobacteria > Moraxellales > Moraxellaceae > Psychrobacter > Psychrobacter sp. CX16. The sequence continues at coordinate 89,039 of NZ_JBXYJF010000012.1, read as the reverse complement.
TTTAGTTGCCAGCAGATAAATCACCACACCGCGCTGCACAATGGCTATAGGGTTAAGCTGATATTCGCCAGGCTCATCTTTATTGCGGCGGGTATAGCGCGCGCTAATCTGACATTCGTGGAAAATCGCTTGATAAATGGCGTCCTTACAGTCGCGACAAATTTTAGGCGCAATAAGCGGCTGCGTTGCCGGTTCAATACGTACGCGATCAAGCCAGTTGTGAGTGATTTTGCTATCTTTTAACTGACGACGTGCCAAATCAAACCACGGGAATAATTCATCTAAAATAGCTGGCGGCAATAGCTGGGCTAAATTAGCCTCGACCATGTTAAAGGCTACCGCTTGAGATAGATTCATATGCGGCAAGCTTTGTACTGGGGCATCTTCTTTCCAGCGCCAACCTTGTGGATTGGCATTGTTTTTTTCGATAGGAAAGCGTTTGGACAGTGCATTCAAATCTCGCTGTACAGTACGTAAGCTGACATCGAAATTGGCCAGACGCAGCTGCTCATGTAAATGATGGGTACCGCGCCAACTACCACGTTCTAACAGGTTTAGCAGTTCCCACTGTCTGGCGGTAGTGGCCGTACTATTGGTAGGCGGCTTCGGCATGGCAGCAGTCTGTGAGGTATTGTCCTTGCTCATCGTCATATTAGTCATCATTTATTATGTAATTTATAACAGCCCAACTCTACGTCTATATTGCTTATCAATACCAGCTTAAAGTGAGGGCGATGATACGTGGCGACCTAGAATAGTGACCACGCGACTGATTAGAAATAATACTAAATATATTATAATAAAGCTAAAAATAGCATACTTTATCGCTTATCACTCAACTATAGACACAAAGTCATCAAACAAATATCAAAGGCATGAGTGATTATTTTTTATCTGTATTCGATTTTAAGCGCTGTGTCTCATTGGTAGACGTATCGGATGTGTCATTCGTATCACCTTCTGGCGGATTTAATTGCTCTTCCCACTTCTTAAGATTTTTAATAATTTTGCCAAACAAACTTGATTTGCGGTAGTGCCCTTTTTTGGTGGTGGTATCAACCGCAATATCTGCCAAAATAGTTAACGCTTCACTTAAGGTCTTAACGCCATAGATATGAAACTTCTTGGATTTAACGGCTTCAATAATATCATCTCGAAGCATTAACTGAGAAATATTGGCATGCGGTAAAATCACCCCTTGATGACCGGACAGACCTTGGTGTGAGCAAGCGTCAAAGAAGCCAGCAATCTTAGCATTAATGCCACCAACTGCTTGCACGCGGCCCAACTGATTCATGGAGCCGGTAATCGCTAAAGACTGAGCGATAGGCGCGCCGGCAAGGGCAGACAACAGCGCACAGGCTTCGGCAAGAGTCGCACTATCGCCATCAATATGCGCGTAACTTTGCTCAAAGGCCAGTGATGCGGTGAAATTGAGTGGATGATAGGGGCTAAATAAAGCGCGCAGATAACTGTTCATAATGAGCATACCTTTGGCGTGTAAACTACCGCCAAGCTCAACATCACGCTCAATATCTAATATATCACCTGAGCCAACACTGTGCTGAACCACAGCGGTTAATAGGGCAGGCATGCCAAACTCACTATCCGCATAATCAACTATGGTTAAGGCGTTAATCTGACCGACTGCTTTGCCGCTGGTACTGATAAGCTGCTGCCCATCGGTAATCTCTTGCAAATACAGCTCTTTTAAGTAGCCCGCGCGGTAAGTAATATCGGTAAGTGCTTGCTTGATATGCTCTGTACTAACCAAATTTAATTTTTCCGTATTGGCATGGCGATTTGCCTCTAGCATTAATTGTATAAGGCGATCGGTATGCAGGCTAAGCTTGTTCTGATCTTCACATTGTAAGCTTAAATACTCCATAACAACCGCTTGAGCAGTATTGTCGAAATGATTTAAGTCATATTTAGCAATGATATCTACCATTCTTGAGCTCATCGCGACTTCATGAGCATGAGTGCGGCTGACCTCATCATGAAAATCAGCCCGTATCTTAAAGGTCGCGTTAAACTCCAAATCACGTTCGGCAAATTGATCATATAAATCCGGATCGCCCAATAAAATCACCTTTAGATTTAAAGGAATGGGTTCAGGTTGCAAACCAATACCGCCTAAAGCGTCAGTTTGGCGATAATTAGATAGGGTAAGCCTGCGAGATTGCAGAGTGCGTTTCAGCGCTTGCCATGCGTCAAGATGCTCAGCTAAATGACTGGCCTCTATTAATAGATAGCCACCATTGGCCTGATGTAACGCACCTGCTTCAATCATCATATGGTTAGACAGGGTACTACCAGATTGTAGAGTCTGCCCAATACAGCCTATCAGATTAGTGAGCTTAGGATACGGCTCAAAAATAATAGGCGCAGCATCACGAGTATGGCGTAGTCGCACCTGCGTTGTTGTGTTGGCTTGACTGACCATGATATTTAAGCAATAGCGGTCAGGTAATAGGCGCTGATTGTCCACCGAAAATCGCTTATCATCTCCCTCTGCAATGAGCGCAGCATTGGCAATCATATCCTCTTGCATTGCTTTTAGGTAATTAAGGAGTTTGGGATTATCTGCGTAGGTTTTAGTTAGTTTTTGATATAAAGGGGCCAGCGTTTGCTTGGCGGTTTGCTCATAAGATGCTTCGCTATTATTTAAGACGCTCGTATTTAAAACCCGCGTGAGCGTTTGCCATATCATCAATAATTGCTGCTGTAACTCTGGTGCAGCCTTAGGAGGTAGGGATATCGCTAAGGGGTGTAAGGGATTGTAAAAATTATGTGCGTACACCCAATCACAAAGCGCTGATTGTTTATGTCCTTGCTGCTGTAAATAACGGGTGATAAAAGTGCGCTTACCCAGTCCATTTTCTCCAACCGCAAATACATGATAGCCGGTAGCAGGAATATCGAAGGCCGTTTTTATAGCATGTACCGCACGGTTTTGGCCGAAATCTAATTTGGCTTTTGGGGCCAGTTTGGTTGAGGCGGGCAGGGTGGTACTGTCTGTGTATTTTTTTAATTTAGAGACGCCAACTTTACAGCGCTGCTTGATTTGGGTTACGGTATTTTTATGTTTAATAGACGGTTTATAATTGTTTTTGGAAGGGTTAGACATAGTTAACTCAATGTTGAAATGCAAAGCAAAGTGTGAAAATTATTATTGAGTATATCGCATGATAAAGTCGCGATACCATCTAAAAAAATCGTGAACGTGTTATAATGACTCGCTATGCTGCTTGGCTTGTTAAAAGATACGGTTCGAGTATATTGTAATACAGTAGAGTGCTGATAAGATGATGAATACTGCTAAATTTAATGTCATAAACAATCAACTAGATACCCTTGATAAGCGCTTGCTTGATGCCATTACTCAATTAAAGATTGAGGTGAGTGAAGAGCAGCGCCGTAGTCTGCTGCTGTATTTAGATAAGCTACTGTTTTGGAATAAGGCTTATAACCTAACTGCGATTAAACAGCCTGAAGAGGCGTTAACAAAGCATATCATCGATTGCTTAGCAATTTTACCGTATCTTAAGTCAGGTCGATTGCTTGATATTGGGACTGGGGCAGGTCTGCCTGGTGTGGTCGTCGCAATATGTCAGCCAGAGCGTGACATTACGGTATTAGACAGCAATCAAAAGAAAATCCGCTTTATTAGACAGTCTGTTAGTGAGCTTGGACTAATAAATGTCACACCGGTTGCCAGTCGTATTGAAAACTTTAATCCAGAAGAGTCTGAGAAATTCGATGTAGTTACCTCACGCGCTTTTGCCAGCTTGAGTGATTTTGTGGCAGCTTCTGCACCTAGAATGGCAGTCAATGGCTGCTTACAAGCGATGAAGGGTCTGGTTCCTGATGATGCAGATACTGAAGGCCTAAAACAAGATTGGGATATCACCAATATACCGCTAAGTGTCCCTTATCTAAATGAGACCAGACATTTAACTGAGCTCAATAGAAAAATCTAACTTAATTCATTAACTTTTAAACCAACCTGCTTTTATTGAGGTAACAAGAGTAACACTATGGAAATTCTGGCAATTGCAAACCAAAAAGGTGGTGTAGGTAAGACAACTACGGCGGTAAACTTGGCTTCAAGCTTGGCTGGCAGACGCAAAAAAGTGTTGCTGATAGATCTAGACCCTCAAGGCAATGCCACCACAGGTACTGGCCTTGATAAGCGTGAGCTTGAATTAAGTATTGCCGATGTACTGCTTGATGGGGTGAGCTTAAAAGACGCCACTTATCCTAGTCCGGCAGGTTTTGATGTCGTGGGTGCGAACCGCGATTTATCTGGTATTGATATCACCTTAATGGGTAAAAGTGACAGTCATCTATTGCTAGAGACGGCGATGCAGTCAATGCAGGGTTATGATTATATTATTATTGATTGTGCGCCAAGCCTTAACCTGCTGACCATTAATGCTATGGTGGCGACTCAAGGCGTCATTATTCCGATGCAGTGTGAGTATTATGCGCTTGAAGGTCTCGCAGACTTATCACAGACAATTGATCGATTAAAAGAGCTTAATCCACAGCTACATATCCGAGGCGTATTAAGAACATTATTTGATTCACGCAATACGCTTGCAAATGATGTCTCTGCAGAATTAGAGGCGCACTTTGGTGATTTGATGTTTAAGACCATTATCCCGCGCAATATTCGATTGGCAGAAGCGCCCGCGCACGGTATGCCCGTTCTTGATTATGAGAAAAGCTCAAAAGGGGCGCAGGCATATCGTAAACTTGCGACAGAAATTATTCGTCAAAGCAAGCAGCGCGCCACTGACTCGTAGTAAGCAATGAACTACAGGCTAACTAAATTAGATTAGGCCATTTTAACGGCTTGGTAAGTGTAAAAGTATGTCCGAATTTGTTAGGCTTATTGGCGAGGTGTTAAATTAACATCAGAATAAGTGATGATTGCCCTTGCAAGCTTCGCACAATTCATTAAAATGAACCTCCCCCGAAGTCGGGTAACAAATACATCATCATCTTTGGTTTTATAGTAATAAAATATTGTAAACTATTAACTTTATAGATCAGGTAGCGGGTAGTAGAGGAAAACCAACATGGCCAAGAAGCGTGGATTAGCTGCAAACCGAGGGTTAGATGCTCTACTCGGGTCTATTAAAAAAGAAAAAGCAATCACAGCTGCTGCCTTGCGTGATGACGTGCAAACTGCGCGTGAAGAAGCAAGCGAGCCGTCCTCTGAACCAGCAAAGCCTACTGCCGCTGTAGCTAAAAAACCAGTTGCTAGAAAGAAGCCTGTTACAAGCAAAGCTGCTGTCGCCAAAGAGACTGTGGCAAGTGACATCTCTGATGAAGAGATGACGTTAGTCCAAATGAGTGTAGAGCGGTTGCAGGCAGGTAAATATCAGCCCAGACGTGATATGAGTGAGACGGCATTGGCGGAGCTGGCTTCATCGATTAAGCAGCACGGTGTTATGCAGCCGATCGTGATTCGCCCGTTACTTGCCTCTGAAGAAAAAGCATCTGACAGCATTACCCATGAGATTATTGCCGGTGAGCGCCGCTGGCGTGCTGCTAAAATGGCCGGTCAAACGACAATCCCTGCCATTGAACGTGCTTTATCTGATGAGCTTGCCATTGCCTTAGCGCTTATTGAGAACATTCAGCGTGAAGATTTATCAGTGATTGAGCAAGCCGCTGCATTACAGCGTTTTCATACTGAATTTGGTATGAGTCATGCGATGATTGCTGAAGTGGTGGGCAAGGCGCGTACCACGGTATCTAACTTATTGAGATTGAATCACTTACATGAAGATGTAAAACAGCATTTAAGTGAAGGCCATTTGGATATGGGCCATGCACGTGCGCTATTGTCTTTATCTTCCGAGCAGCAGCCAGTTATCGCTGTTAAAATCATAGAAAACTCTATGACGGTTCGTGAGGCTGAAAAGCTGGTGAAATCTATTTTAAATCCTGAGAAAACACAAAAAACCAAAAAGGGTCAGGACAACATAGAAATTGATAAGCTAAATCAGCAGTTATCAGAATATTTGGGCGCGACGGTAAAATTAAAGCAGAAAAAAGGCGGCAAGGGCAGTATGGAGATTTTCTTTCATAGTCCAGAAGAGCTTGATGCTTTATTGCAGCATTTTAAGTAACTACTTAAGTAATCTAGTAATGATTCGACTGTAAGATAGTGGAAAGTATATAAATTTAAAAAGGGCATATGATGACAGTTTCTGCAGATAAAGACGCATCGTCCGCGCCTACCTCTGGTAAAAAGCCTGATCTAGGCCAGCCCTCACCCTTAAAAAAATCACCAAAAGCCGATCGACCAGAAATCACTCATATCCAAACTTACTTTAGATTATTAAAGTATGTCAAACCCTACTGGTGGGCAATCTTGCTCACCATACTTGGGTTTGCGATTAACTCAGCGACAGAAGTCGGCATTGCCAAACTCATTCAGTTTATTACAGATGCTATCAATGATGGTACCCAAACTCAGCGAAATATATTTCCTTTCTTAATCGTCCTGCTATTCTTTGTTAGAGGCATCGGCTCATTTTTGGGTAATTATTTTGCGGCTTTTATTTCACGTAACTTAGTCTATAAGATGCGTGTGGAAGTGTTTAATAAACTGCTGACACTGCCTAACTCTTTTTATCTAGCCAATCCTTCTGGTACGATTTCCTCCAAGCTTATCTTTGATGTCGAGCAGGTTACTGCAGCCAGCACCGATTCTTTAAAGATTATGCTGCGTGATGGACTGACAGTTGTTGGATTACTTGGGTTTTTGCTGTATTCAAACTGGCGCTTGACGCTTATTCTGTTTTTAGTATTACCGCCTATTCTGTGGTTGATTCGAATTGCGTCAAAACGATACCTTTCATTATCTAAAGGTATTCAAAAAACCATGGGCGATGTGAGCCATATCACCAATGAGGTGATTACTGGCTATCAGGTTGTGAAGAATTACGGCGGTCAGGACTATGAAAGACAGCGTTTTAACAAAGCGTCGTTTAAAAACCTGAAACAGGGTATGAAGATAGTCATTACCAGTAGTATTAACACACCAGCAGTTCAGTTATTAATGGCGCTAGCCTTGTCGATTGTAATTTGGCTAGCGCTGCGTCCAGAAGTCATTGCTGATACCACAGCCGGTGAATTTATTTCCTATCTAACGGCTGCAGGCTTACTAAGTAAACCGGTTCGCTCCTTAACAGATGTGAACCAAAAGCTGCAAAGAGGCATTGCTGCGGGTAAGTCCATATTTGACTTATTAGATGAACCAGAAGAAGAAGATGTTGGGGTCGCCGCAGGTACTGTTAAGGGTAACATTCGTTTTGAAAATGTGTCTTTGCGGTATCCCGATGGTACGGTAGCTTTGGCTGATTTTAATCTATCAGTTAAAGAAGGGGAGACGGTTGCTTTTGTGGGTAAAAGCGGCGCTGGTAAAACGACCTTGGTTAATTTATTAACCCGTACCTTTAGCCCGACCAGTGGTACCATCTATATCGATGGCTTACCGATTAATGATATTTCGTTAACCTCATTACGTTCACAGATTGCTATGGTCAATCAGCAAGTTGTGCTGTTTAATGAGACTGTACGAAGCAACATTGCCTATGGAGATTTGGCTTCTAAATCAGAAGAAAAAGTTATAGCTGCAGCAAAAGCGGCCTTTGCACACGACTTTATTATGAATTTGCCGAATGGCTACGATAGCTCAATTGGTGCAGAAGGTCTGCAGCTTTCAGGTGGTCAGCGTCAGCGTCTCTCTATTGCACGTGCGTTACTAAAAGATGCCCCGATACTCATTTTAGATGAGGCGACAAGTGCGCTAGATAATGAGTCTGAGTATTATATTCAGCAAGCGTTAGAGAATGTGATGAAAGACAGAACCACTTTGGTCATCGCGCATCGTCTAACCACGATTGATTCTGCTGATAAGATTGTCGTATTAGATAAAGGGCATATTGTCGAATCAGGTAGTCATGATGAGTTGATGGCACTCGGTGGTCAATACAAGCAAATGTATGATAGAGACTTTGCGGAAAGCCAATACAATACACAAGAAAATAACGGTTTATAAGCGTTATGATTTGTGATTTGAAGTATTCATAATAACATAATAAGTAGTAAGGCAGTTTGGGTTATCTAAGCTGCCTTATTATTATAAACTATCTGAAACTCTTATAACCCGCCTTTAATAGCAATTATTATGACAACAAGTTCGCAGCAGACAAATAAGCCTACCAAATCTGAGTCTAGTATAGAGCTTGGTTTAGTTCAGGCTTGGCAACAGCAAGCGAGGTGGCTTTGGTTGCTATGGCCATTAAGCGCCTTATATGGCGGTGTCACTTTTGTAAAACGTCAGCTGTATCAATCAAAGCTGCTGTCAAGCTATCGTGCGCCTGTACCGGTTATGATTATTGGCAATATCACGGTGGGTGGTAGTGGTAAGACGCCGCTAATTATTGAGCTGGTACAGTATTTACAGCAGCAGAATATTAAAGTCGGGGTTATCAGTCGAGGTTATGGCGGCGACGAGTCCCTCATGCCAGCATTGGTTACCGAAGATAGTCAGCCAAGCCAAGTGGGTGATGAACCTTGCTTAATTGTGCGAGAGACAGGCGTTGCAACGGCAGTCTGCCCAAATCGTCAACTTGCTATTGAGTGCGTATTACAGCATGCACCAGAGACACAATTAATTATCGCCGATGATGGCCTGCAACACTATAAGCTACAACGCGATATTGAATGGATAGTGGTCGATAGTGATAGGGGTTTTGGTAATAAGCAGCTGCTGCCGACTGGGTTTTTACGTGAGCCAATTAGTCGTCTAAAAGAAGCGACAGTTATCTATCATCAGGCGACAGCAAGCGAGGCATCAACCGTAGCCAACCAACCTGATAAGCCCTTGATTATGCGCTTAGCACCTGCACCGTTGCAGCCATTGAATAATAGTGCTAGAAATCATAATTCTACTAACAGTCAATCTCAGAGCTTAGATATCAGCTCTGCCAATAATCAAAAAACGGTATATGCAGTCAGTGGCATTGGCTATCCAAAACGTTTTTTTGATACATTACGCCATCTAGGATTTAAGGTCATCGAAAAGCCGATGCCAGATCATCATAATTTTGCAGTCAGTGATTTAGATACGTTAGCCGATTATCCAATTGTGATTACTTCAAAAGATGCAGTAAAAATTGAGCCTTTGGTCGCTAATAACACCTCTTTACATCAGTTATCTATTTGGGTATTACCGGTACGTGCCACGCTTTCAGAAAATTGCTATCACACTTTAATGAAGCAGATTAACGCCTTAGGAATAGAATAAATTAATATCATAGGCTTATCGATATATTTTTAATCATATAATAAGAGAGACTTATCATGAGTGCTACTGAGTCTACATCGACTTCATCACAATCAAAAGTACATATTGTTATTCCTGCACGCCTTAGAAGCACCCGACTGCCTGGTAAGCCGCTGTTAAAGATTCATGGTAAGCCAATGATATTGTGGGTAGCTGAAAAGGCAAGTCAGGCAACCTTTGCAGATGATCTGTGTATTGCGACCGATGATGAAAGTATTGCCAATGTGTGCCGAGAAGCCGGTTATGATGTGGTGATGACAGATGCTGCTCATGAATCAGGAACAGACAGACTCAGTGAAGTAGCCCGTATTAAAGGCTGGGATACGGATGATATTGTGGTAAATATGCAGGGCGATGAGCCGCTGATACCAGCGCAGCTATTAGAGCAGGTTAAGGACCTGTTAATCGATAAGCCAGATTGTGTGATGTCTACATTATATGAGCCTATTTTAACGTATGAAGAATTTTTACGCCCATCAGCGGTTAAGGTCGTCACAGACAGCTTAGGCCATGCGTTATATTTTAGTCGAGCGCCTATTCCTTGTGATCGCGACCATGCGATGGCACTGGCTAATAAACAGCAGTTGCATAATCAAGACGATAACAACTCTGAATCTGACTCATTACAGGCTCCTCATTTCAATGTGCCAAACAGTGCCAACCGCCACTTGGGTATTTATGCTTATCGGGTACGCCTATTGCAAGATTTTGTTCAATGGCCTAAAGGTACATTAGAAGGATTAGAGAGTTTAGAGCAGCTACGTGTGCTTGAAAACGGCGGTAAAATTGCCATTACTAAAGCAGCGTTACAATTACCGGCAGGAGTGGATACACAGCAAGATTTAGAGCGATTAAATCAAATGCCCATTAGCGAGCTACAATAAAGCCCAATAGTTTAGAGTAAGACAGAGGCTCCTTTCGATAACATAACAGGCACTACTATGATGCATCCAGAGGATGGCTTAACCGACGTATATTTTGCGCCCATATTGCCATGGCAGCAGCAGACGTGGCAGCATTTGATTGCCCGTTATGAGCGCCTGCCGCATGGACTGCTATTTGCTGGCATGCAAGGCATTGGTAAGCGGGCTTTTGTCTGGCGATTTGTGGCATGGCTTTTGTGTGATAATCGCCTAGATCATCCTGAAGGTGCTTGTGGGCAGTGTCAAAGCTGTCAGTGGCTGATGTCAGGGACGCATCCTGATTTGCAAGTATTGCCGATGTCGAGCCTGCCAGTCAGCAGTGATGACGAGTCAAACGATACGGCTAATAGTAAAACTCGTACAAAGAGTAAAAAAAGCGCGAAGGGTAGTGATACTAACAAGCCTGCTAAGTCCTCAATAAAAGTCGATGATATTAGGGAGTTGCAGCCCTTTATTAGTCAAGGTAGTATGGGACGACGCGTGTGTGTGATTGATAATGCAGACACAATGACGGTTGCTGCGGCTAATGCCTTGTTAAAGACATTAGAAGAGCCCAGAGAGGGCATCCATCTATTATTAATTACCGATATGGCGACCAAACTACTGCCCACTATTAAAAGCCGAGTGCAGCAGGTGGCCATCGATCATATACAAGCAGACAGCGTAAAAGCTTATCTTACTCAAGCCATACGTGCTCAAGGTTTGGTAAATGTGCAAAATGATGACGATATGCAGCAGCAAATTGAGCAGGCACTAAAGCTTGCCAATGGCGCACCTTTAGCAGCGTTGGATATGCTAAGCTGCGATTGGTATGCCTATCGTGAGACGTGGATTAAAGCATGGCTGGCATTGCGGGTTGGTAAGCGAAGTAGCATTGCTGCTAGCGACTACTGGCAAAAGACATTAAGTCTAGAGAGTTTTATTCGATTATCAGAATTTATGTTGATGGATTTTAGTCGTCAAAGTATGGGCATACCTGCCTTACAGCAAGACTTAAATCTAGAGGGCTATGACAGTGTAATAGCGCTTAAGTTAGATGCCATACAACAGGTGATGTCAGTGATGAATGATATTAAGCAAGCGATTCATCAAAATGTACAAGACAAAGTCGCTTATGATCGCATTATGTCTGCATTGGCAGTCCTATAATGAGTGACATAGCGGATAGGGATTATTCTGCTATGAGGAGAAAGTAACATAGATGTGATACAAACAGAGCCATTATTACACTACGATATTGAGGATGTGCAGCAGCTATATGCAAGCTATCTTCCTTTTGTTATGGGCGGGGCGATGTTTATTCCGGTTGCTATTAACCAGTATCAGTTGGGTGATAGTGCTAGCGTTCTTATCCGCTTACCAGATGCAAAAGTAGATATTGCTATTAGTGGGCATGTGGTTTGGATTAATACAAAATCGCAAGCGGGTCGGCCTAAGGGTATTGCCATTCAGATAGCAGCAGATAACAAGTTGGGGCAGAGCTTAAACGAGGAAATCGAACAGCGTTTAGCTAACGCGGGCATGACAGATTCTTTGCAAGCCACTTATACCATGTAGTGTCTATTATCTAATAGATTATTATCGAGGGTAATCATATCTAATAAAGCAAAGTGTCTAATATCAAGATTGCAGATATTAAAACTTACAAACGAAAAAAAGAGCTCATTAAGAGCTCTTTTTTATGCTTATCAGTTAACCATTATTGGTCAGATAACCAGTAATAGTAATATAGGCGACTTATTTTTCAAGAATACAGGTTACGCCTTGGCCACCAGCAGCACAGATAGAGATGAGTGCACGGCCTGAACCTTTTTGGTCAAGTAATTTAGCAGCAGTGGCTAAGATACGACCACCGGTTGCTGCAAATGGGTGACCTGCCGCTAATGATGAACCATTAACGTTAAGCTTGCTACGATCAATTGAACCTAGCGGTGCATCAAGACCTAGACGCTCTTTACAGAAAATCTCATCTTCCCAAGCAGCCAAAGTAGACAATACTTGTGACGCGAAGGCTTCATGGATTTCATAGAAATCGAAGTCTTGTAGTGTCAGGCCAGCACGCTCAAGCATACGTGGTACTGCATACGCAGGTGCCATCAATAAACCTTCTTTAACGCCATCTTTACCGATGAAGTCTACAGCAGCAGTTTCTTGATGTACGATATAAGCCAGTGGCTTAAGACCATGAGCTTCAGCCCACTCGTCTGTACCTAATAGTACACAAGATGCACCATCAGTTAGCGGCGTAGAGTTAGCAGCTGTCATCGTTGGGTTCGCATTACGCTTACCAAATACAGGTTTTAGAGTTGCTAGCTTCTCAAGTGAAGAATCTGGACGTAGGTTGTTATCGCGAGTTAGACCTTTGTATGGGGTGATAAGGTCATCGAAGAAACCTTCGTCATAAGCGCGTGCTAGGTTGTGATGGCTCTTAACTGCTAGCTCATCTTGTGCTTCACGGCTGATGTTCCATTCAAGTGCTGTTACCGCTTGGTGTTCGCCCATTGACATGCCAGTACGTGGCTCGCCATTTTGTGGTGCATCGATAAGCTCTTTAGGATTGATGCTAGTTAGAGCGCTTAGACGTTGCTTGTTTGTTTTTGCTGCACCAAGTTTGATTAGGGCTTTACGTAGGCCATCACCAACAGCGATAGGCGCGTCAGATGTGGTATCAACACCACCGGTAATGGCTGAATCGATAATACCTAGTGCAATTTTGTTTGCAGAAGCGAAAGTCGCTTGTAGACCAGTACCACAAGCTTGTGAGATATCATAAGCAGGCGTTTGTGGGTCAAGCGCTGTATTCAATGCAGATTCACGTGTTAGGTTTAAATCGCGGCTAAGCTTTAATACAGCACCGGCCACAACTTCACCAACACGCTCGCCTTGTAATTCATAACGTTCAACAAGCCCATTTAATGCAGCGCTTAGCATGTCAATATTGCTGGCATCAGCATAGGGACCATTTGAGCGTGCGAATGGGATGCGGTTACCACCTAAGATGGCAACGCGGCGAGTTGAGTTGTTAGAAGAGTTAGACATTGAAGCTTCCTTTTTAGGCGTGGGTTTAGTGCCAGCTGCTTTATCTTTATTATCAGTGCCCTTACTTTCAGTCTCTGATTTAGATGCAGTGTTTGGCTGATTATCTTGTTTCTTGCTAGCCGCTGAATCGTCAGCAGATTTTTTGTCGTCTTCTTTTTTATCCGCTTTAGCGTCTTTTTTGTCGCTGCTTTGTTTAGGAGACTCTTTTTCTTTGCTGTTCGTTTTTGAGCTGTCTTTTGCCGCATCATCATTAGACTCGTCTGCTGACATATTGTCTTCTTGCTCAGCTTCGGCTTTCGCATTTTCGATGATTTTTTGCTTAGCAGCCCTGTCTTCACTAATCACTTCATCAGCATGAGTTTTTGGTGAGGAAACGACCTCGCTTTGAAGCTCTGAGAAGTCTGCTTGTTCAGTTTGCTCATTGCCTGAGTTATTGGTGTTTTCATCTAATAATGACTTACCACCTTTGCTCACAACAGTTGAGGTTACGGCAGAATCTTTTTTTGGTTGGTTAGAATTGCTCATTTAATATCCTTATGTTTAACATCAATTTTTATTGGCACAGATTTTATTGGCACAGAGATTTTAATATGTGTCTAAAAAATAGGGTTTAGAGGGTTTAATGCATTAAAAAGTACCAGTGAGTAAAGTATCAGTGAGTATGGATAATAGTAATTACTAACAAGCACTAACAATGACCTCAATGCTTTAAGACTATAATCCCATTTAATTTATCATTAAACAATGCTACGTCCGTAACAACGAACATTAATACAATGCTTACTTAAAGAGTAGTAATCTTCATGTGGTAATTTTAACATTGTTATATAAACATTATGGTGAATATTGTTCTATAATAATATAATGTTATCGTTGCTAGGTTTATTCATAACCTTAGGTTTGATTTTAGCATATCAGCCATAATAGGCAATCTTGGCTTATGGGTCTAAGTATATTATCTCGGTATGATAATTATTTGCTAAGTTAAGCGAAGACAGTAGCTTAATGTCATTACCTAAGGGACCAATCATTTGTAGATAAAGGCATTCTATATAATATAGAGACTCAATGCTGTTATCATTTTATAAATGAGGAATCAGTCTAACTGCTCCTTAATAAAAATATGAACTGCTCAGTCGCGGTTTTCTATTTAATCCATGCTATTAAATTTGAAAAGTTGATGATTTATCATCATTATTGTCGTTAGTGATATAATTATTAGAGTATGGTCAGCACGCGCTAACGAAAAAAATTAGCATTACAAGTAAGTAATTAACATAAACAATCAAATAAATCAGGAGTTTTTATGTCAGATCGCTATGGAGAGTTTGTACAGTCGCCTTTAGGTAAGAAAGTAGCTAAAAACCTAGGCCTACCTTTACCTGTACAGTTAGACCGTTTTGAGCCAGGTCAAAAAGTAGTACGTGGTAGCGTATTATTCGGTTCGGCATCAGGTGAAGACAGTCGTGTAAGTGAAGCGGTTGCCAAGACCTTAAATGATCTACACGCTGAAGTGTATGTTGCTGGTCAAGACCCAAACAAAGATGCGTTAGACAGCGCTGGTATTGAGTCAAAAGACAGCGAAGGTCATAGCGATAAATACAAAGTATTAATCTTTGATGCGACTAATATCGCACATGCTCCTGATCTTAAAGAGATGTATGATTTCTTCCATCCTGTGGCTCGTCAAGTTGAGCAATCAG
Source organism: Psychrobacter sp. CX16 (assembly GCF_057396245.1). Taxonomy (NCBI): domain Bacteria; kingdom Pseudomonadati; phylum Pseudomonadota; class Gammaproteobacteria; order Moraxellales; family Moraxellaceae; genus Psychrobacter; species Psychrobacter sp. CX16. The sequence goes on along the minus strand of NZ_JBXYJF010000012.1, from coordinate 74,001 downwards.
GCCGCGTTATTGTTATCGGTCGTCCACCAGAAGAGTGCAAACGTATCGGTTCAACTTTATCACAGCGTGCTTTAGAAGGCTTTGTAAAGTCGGTTGGTAAAGAATTCAAAAAAGGTATCACGGCTCAAGTTATTTATGTGAGTGAAGGCGAAGAAGCCAACTTAGATTCGACACTACGTTTCTTCGTATCTGCACGTTCTGCCTATGTATCAGGCCAAGTGGTACGTGTTGGTGCTGGTGATGCTGAGCAAGTAGATTGGTCAAAACCTCTTGCTGGTAAAACGGTTCTAGTAACTGGTGCTAGCCGTGGTATCGGAGAGTCAATGGCTCGCGTATTGGCTCGTGATGGCGCTCATGTTATCTGCCTAGATATTCCACCTCAGCAAGCTGACTTACAAAAAGTAGCAGGCGAAATCGGTGGTTCTACTTTAGCCGTAGACATCACTGCAGATGACGCTGGTGAGAAAATCGCAGAAGCAGCAGCTAAGCGTAATGGCTTAGACGGTATTATCCATAACGCCGGTGTGACTCGTGATAAGACACTTGCAAATATGGATGATAAGCAGTGGAATATGGTTATCGATATCAACTTGCAAAGTATCGCAATGATTAACGATTACCTATTTGACCATGACGTATTAAACGACAATGCAAGTATCGTTTGTGTGTCATCAATCTCAGGTATCGCTGGTAACTTAGGTCAAACCAACTATGCAACCTCTAAAGCGGGCGTTATTGGTCTGGTACAAGCGACAGCAAGAAAGCTAAAAGCAGACGGCAAAGCAATCACAATCAACGCCGTTGCTCCAGGCTTTATCGAAACACAAATGACAGCAGCTATTCCACTGGCTATCCGTGAAGCGGGTCGTCGTATGAACTCTATGAGCCAGGGTGGTTTACCAGTAGACGTTGCTGAAACAGCAGCATGGTTAGTATCACCTGCCTCTGGCGGCGTAAATGGCAACATTGTACGTGTTTGTGGCCAAAGCTTGCTTGGCGCTTAATATCTGCTTTTCAGATAAATTAAGCCTAAAAGATAGGTAAGTGGCGTAATGCTTGAATATCAATTATTTGATTTCTTTTAGGCCTGCCACTTATCTTAAGCAATAAAAGAGCCATCAAAGTTGATGGCTCTTTTTGTCATATTAATATTGACAGAATATTTCATTGAGAAAAAAGGATTTCATATGACCACCCGTAATTTTAATAGTCTACCGGAAGCCCATAAAACCTATGGCAAAATCATCAAATCTTTATTACCTGTTGTGAGCAAAAAGCCAAAAGGTAAAAAAGACACCTTACCGGAAGCAACTTACACCGTTGATGAATTAAAAATCGATCAGTCAAATCTTCAAGACTATCGCCGTATTTGCGGCTTTGCCAATACTGGGCAAGTGCCACCAACTTATTTTGCCGTGCTATCACAAGCGCTGCAGATGAATATGATGGTTGACGAAGCGTTCCCGTTTGCCATGTTAGGTCTAGTACACGTTGAGAACTCAGTGACTCAGCATCGCCGTATTGCAGACTCTGAAGTCGTATCTATGTCGGTCAGCTTTGCTAATTTGCGTGACCATGATAAAGGCAAACAGTTTGATTTTGTCACCGAAGTGCATAACGGTGATGAGCTGATTTGGGAAGGTACATCGACTTATCTGTCACGTCAGAAAACAGACAGCGCTGGTAAAGATAAGAAGCCAAAAACAGTTAATGAAAAGCCAAAAGCAGAGCAGGACGATATGCACAGTATCTTTGCTGTGCCAGAAGACATCGGCCGTCGTTATGCCAAGATCTCTGGCGACTTTAACTTGATTCATTTACATGCAGTGACTGCTAAAGCCTTTGGCTTCCCAAAAGCAATTGCTCATGGTATGTGGTCTAAAGCAAAATGCTTAAGCTTAATGGATTTACCAGAAGCCTATACTGTTGATGTGGCCTTTAAACTACCAATCTTATTGCCATCAGAAGTTGAGCTTATCGGTGATAACTTACGTCAGCTAGATGAGTCTGGTGAAGTCAGCTTTGATTTATATAGTGCCAAAAATGACAAGCCGCATTTAGCAGGCGTTATCAAAAAGCTTGAAAAATAGACTAATGATGATTATTTAGCATAGTTTATTCACTATATAGGTATTAGATGCAGTCACTTACTCACGACTACTAAGGAGCAAACATGGCAGATGAGCGCCAACAATCCGAAAGCCAAGAAGAGCAACAACCTCAGTCTTTACAAGATGCCTTAGCAGAAAGCTTTGATAATGCTAAGTTTCCGGATGCCAATACGGTTGTCACAGGTAAGATGACACCTGAAAAAGTTGCGAAAGCAGCAGAAGCGGGTATCGAGCATATCATCAATCTCCAGCCTGAAAGTGAGCTGACGTTCGATGAGAAGGCTGAAGTAGAAGCTCATGGTATACAGTACACTCATTTGCCAATCTCAGGCGCTGATGATTTAAAGCAGGTAAACTTGCTTGAGTTTGATAAAGCGTTACGTGCGCATCATGGCAAGAAGACCTTGTTGCACTGCGGTTCTGGTAACCGTGTTGGCGCTTGCGTGGCATTAAGAGCAGGTTGGCTACGTGGTCGTAAGTTAGATACCGCTTTACAAAGAGGTAAGGATCACGGTTTAACAAGTTTAGAAGAAGAGGTGCGTATGCGCCTTTTGGTACCTCGTTAAGCCAATGCTTCTGTATTAATGGCTTGCATCCGTTCTAAACACCTATGCTTGTCGTCGATGTACTAAAAAAAGTTATCTAGAAAGACATCCAATATGGATGTCTTTTTGGTTATAACGGTTGCAATTTCAAAGGTCGCTGGTTTAGTATCTATCATTGATAATAATTATCTATAATGGCTGAATGCTAATCTTAAATTATAAAAATAAAAGAGGTATTTATGCAAACTCAAAATATTGAAGACAGACTATCTGATCTCATAAGCTCGCTACAATTAGACGACGCGCCGGCAGGTGGATCGGTAGTGGTCTATCATAAGAGCAACATTATCGCTGAGGTAAGCGTGGGTAAAGCGACTCCTTATCAAGAATGGAGCTCAGATACGCTGTCCTTAAATTTTTCGACCGGTAAAGGCGTGTTGATGACGCTGATTCATATCTTGGCATCACAAGAGATGATTGACTATGAATCGCCTATTGCCGCGTATTGGCCTGAGTTTGCGCAAAATAATAAGCAGTCGATTACCGTCAAAGATGCATTAACCCACAGAGCTGGTCTGTTTGATGTGCAGTCAGTGACCGAGTCTGCTGAAGATATGCTCGATTGGCCGTTAATGCTCAGCAGAGTCGAGCAGATGCCAGCCAAAAAGCCAGAGAATGAAAAAGCACAGAGTGCTTATAGCGCTCTAGTCTCTGGATGGGTACTGGGCGGTTTGGTAGAGAAGGTGACAAACCTGCCTCTTAACGAAGCGTTAGAGACTTATTTAGCTAAGCCACTAGGAGTTGAAGGTGGTCTGTACTTTGGTGTACCTGAGTCAAAAGTTGGTCAGGTTGCGACATTGGCCAAAAACTTCAATGATTTTGACACTCTTATTCAAGTAAATGCTGAAAAGAAGGAGGCCAAGCATCAAACAAAATCTCGCAATGCTAAGCCAATGCTGCGTAATGATACACAAGACGTTATAGCGGCGTATCAAAGCTTGCCTAGTTATCAGTGTTGGCAACAATTATCAAATACAGATGATGGCAATGCAAAAGCAGTAGGTGAAAAACCTGCGCTTAAAACGCTAGAGATAGCCAAGCTATATTTTGATATGCGCAGTATTAACGTGCAGGATTTCAGACACGCGCTTGAGCCGACAGGTCATCAGGGGCTCGATTATTACAGAGCAGATGCGTTAATGGCGAAGATACCTGCCGCTAATAATGTGGCATCGGCAAAGGCATTGGCAACCATGTATGCAATGCTGGCCAATAAAGGCGTATGGCAAGGTAAGACCTTAATTCGTCCTGAGATATTTAATAAGCTATCGACAATATACGTCGAAGGACAAGATGCGATAATGGCGGCTGATGCACCGAAGAGTATGCACTGGCGTCTTGGTTATCATCGATTATTTAGCCGCTGCCAGTCGCAAGAGAACCTAAAGCATGCCTTTGGTCATATGGGGTATAACGGGTCGGTGGCTTGGTGTGATACCGAGCGAAACCTAGCTGTCGCTTACGTACATAATTATGATGTGACAATGAGCACCGATGTGCGCCAGTTTGCTATTATCGAAGCGATGATGGACTGGCTATAGCCCATCCTTTTCGAGAAATAAGTCCTATAGCCATTCAGGTAAAGAGACATAGAGCGGAATACTCTCTATGTCTTTATAATATTGGCGCGTTTAAGCAGCATTGGCGCACTGATACCATGTAAGAAGATGGATATTAATATGACCATACCGCAGATAAGCCATAAGTCTGTGGCATCATCAAGTGCAAACACATCTTTGTTCAGCGCATAGGCCAAATAATAAAACGAGCCAATACCTCGAATGCCTAAGCTTGAAATGATAAAACGCTCTTGATGAGGGATTTGTAGTCCGCTTAGTCCAATCCAGCCGGCAATAGGGCGGATAGCAAATAAGCACAATAGGCTGACCGCATATACTTGCCAAGTGAGCTCAACCCCAGAGTCTAATCCTTGACCCAGTGCCATACCAAAGACGACCAATACCAATGACATGAGTAGCCCTTCAGATTGCTCAGAGAAGTCATGTAAGGCGCTGTGATATTTGTGACCATGCTCACTGCGGCGGAACGCAAAAGCGGCGACAAATACGGAGATAAAGCCATAACCATGAATGAATTCAGCAATGCCGTAAGACAATAGTGTCAAGGCAATGACCACGTAGCCTTGAGACATGATGGTATTCTCAGCATTTTTGCCAAACACAAGTTTAGCCATTATTTTACCGACTAACACACCAACTAGAGTACCGGCGGCAATTTTCCATAGCACATCATGTAATAACCAATCGAATAACAGCTCTGATGACCAGCCGTCAGCCTTGCCATAGTGTTCTGCAATCTTGATGGCAAGATACACAAATGGGAAGGCCAAGCCGTCGTTTAATCCCGCTTCGGAGGTTAAGGTAAATCTTGAGGTATCCTCTGAGCCTGAGTTTGGCGGCCCAACTTGGATACTCGATGCCAATACCGGATCGGTGGGCGCTAATACTGCGCCTAATAAAAGGGATGCCGCTAAGCTTAAGCTAAAGACGTAATAACCCAGTGCTGCCATGATCACGATACAAATGGGCATAGTGACCAATAAAAGCCTTAAGGTCGGGCGCCAATTCTTATACTTTAGCGGTGTATCAATCTTAATACCCGCACCAACTAAAGATACTAATACCACGAGCTCACATATCTTCTCAACCAAAAAGCCATTTTCTACCGGATTTAAAAAAGGCAGCGAGGTCCAAAAATACCCCATCAGTAAGCCGAAGCTCACCTGTAGCATGGGCAGCGATACTGGAATACGTTTTAGTAGCACAGGCGCTAGAGCACCGAATAAAAAAGCGATACCGCAAACGAGTAAGAATTGGTTATAGTTTTCAATCATGGGTGTTCAATGTCTCAGTCGTGAAAGAAAGTAGGAGTGTTCAGCTAGATTTAGACGAAAATAATGAGAGCAAAATGATGACTGAATACACAGACACTTAACATCCTATTTAGGTAAACGAGCAGCACTAAGCGTTATATTTTGGTAAAACAGACAGCAATAAAAAAGCCAGCCGAAGCTGACTTTTTATCATAAGTGTACTGAGCAATAAAAGTGGTCAGGTTAATCCGTCCTGATTAACGCTCAACTTGACTCACATCACGTACTGCGCCAGTATCAGCACTGGTGGTCATTGCTGCATAAGCACGCAGCGCTGGAGTCACATGACGTTCACGGCTGACAGGTTTCCATGCTTTGCTACCACGTGCCTCCATTTCTTCACGGCGGCGAGCAAGTTCACTATCAGAGATATCCAAGTTAATGGTACGGTTTGGAATGTCGATATGAATGGTATCGCCTTCGTTCACAAGACCAATAGCGCCACCTTCAGCGGCTTCTGGGCTGGCATGACCGATGGATAATCCAGAAGTACCACCAGAGAAACGACCGTCGGTTAATAAAGCACACTCTTTGCCCAAGCCTTTTGATTTCAAATAAGAAGTCGGATAGAGCATCTCTTGCATACCAGGGCCACCTTTAGGGCCTTCGTAGCGAATGATGACGATGTCACCGGCGACTACTTTATCCGCCAAAATAGCTTCTACTGCAGCATCTTGTGATTCAAACACACGTGCACGGCCGGTAAAGGTTAGGATGCTATCGTCAACACCTGCCGTTTTTACTACACAGCCGCGCTCGGCAATATTACCGAACAGTACGGCTAGACCACCATCAGTTGAGTAAGCATTTTCAACAGAGCGGATACAGCCAGACTCACGGTTTAAGTCAAGATTAGACCATGCTTTATTTTGCGAGAATGCTTGAGTAGTACGTACGCCACCTGGCGCTGCAATATATAAATCACGAGCAGCTTCATGGTTTGGATGTTCTGTATTCATCACATCCCACATCTCAAGTGCTTCTTGCAAGGTTTTGGCGTGAACGGTTGGCAGGTCTGTATGAAGTAGGCCGGCACGGTTAAGCTCGGCCAAAATCGCCAATACACCACCGGCGCGATGCACATCTTCCATATGATATTTTTGAGTTGCTGGTGCAACTTTTGATAAACATGGCACACGGCGACTTAACTGATCAATATCAGCCATCTTAAAGTCAACTTCTGCTTCGTGCGCTGCCGCTAATAAATGCAGAATTGTATTGGTTGAACCGCCCATCGCGATATCAAGACTCATTGCATTTTCAAACGCTTGTTTGGTGGCAATAGAGCGGGGTAGAACTGACTCATCGTCTTGTTCATAGCGGCGCTTAGCTAAATCCACAATACGACGACCGGCTTCTAAGAATAGAGCTTCACGCTTGGCGTGAGTCGCTAGCAATGAGCCGTTACCTGGAAGTGATAAACCTAAAGCTTCAGTCAAGCAGTTCATCGAGTTAGCGGTAAACATACCTGAACATGAACCACAAGTTGGGCAAGCTGAGCGTTCAATCTCTAACACATCCGCATCGCTTACATTGTCGTCAGCAGCATCAATCATGGCATCGACAAGATCAAGCTTACGGATTTTTTTACCATCCTCATTCACAGGTGCATCAAGGTTGTGGCTTGGCGCTAAATCTTCCGCCAATACTTTACCCGCTTCCATCGGACCGCCAGATACAAAGATAACTGGGATGTTTAGGCGCATGGCAGCCATTAACATACCTGGGGTGATTTTGTCGCAGTTTGAGATACACACTAACGCATCTGCGCAGTGAGCGTTCACCATATATTCGACAGAGTCAGCGATTAAATCACGGCTTGGTAGCGAGTACAGCATACCGCTGTGACCCATGGCAATACCGTCATCGACAGCGATAGTGTTGAATTCTTTAGCAACGCCGCCGACTCTTTCGATTTCGCGTGCGACCAATTGACCCATATCCTTTAGGTGAACGTGACCTGGAACGAATTGAGTAAATGAGTTAGCAATGGCAATAATCGGTTTGTCAAAATCACCATCAGTCATGCCAGTAGCGCGCCATAGAGCACGGGCGCCTGCCATATTACGGCCTGAGGTAGAGGTCTTAGAGCGGTATTGCATATAACATCCTTTTTTGTCTTAGGGATAGGCGTTTATTGTAGACATTGAATAGGTAATAGTCATTGTAACGTATAAATGCGATTTTGGTAAAAGCAAAAAATATTCATCAAGTATAAACTAATATTATGATTCTATTGACATAATATAAAGCTTAACCAAAGACGAGCGTTAAACAAGGCGTAGTTCAATGGCTTCAGAGAGTTGGGGTAGTGAGGACTTTTGTTCCTCTAATAAAGCTAAAGCAGACAACGCGTATTCTGCCGGCAATACTTGGTATTCATCAAGGCGCGGAATATGTATCCACTGCTCATCAAGTGTCATTACCAACGGACGGCTGCTTTTATTAATCACAAACACGTCACCATAAAAGTGCCATTTCTGCATCGCTGCTTTTAAAGCATCTTCTGCGGTTTGAGTATAAACAGGATCACGGGCTTTGGCAGTATTGGTAAACTTTAAGCGCAGAGCAATTTGTAGACGCTCGCAGAACATCACTAGCGTACCAGTCACTTTGACCTGCCATGGCGTTTTAATGATATCGGCAGGAAGCTTTAATAATTCGGCTGCCTCACTAGCATACATGGGGGTTTGAAACTGCTTTAAAAGGTCAGGGGTTAATTGATGCAGTGCTTTAATATCATCGGGTAGTGCATCATAGTGATAAATAAAGGGCAGTTTTTCATCCTGAGTGATGCTTTTATCAATAATCTTACAGTTATGTATCTGCCACGGCGTTTCGGTATCTGCGATGATTTGATTTAAAACCAGTGTGTTTGGGTCTGCCATAATGTCATTGGGCTTAGCAGTATTTGTTTCCGTGTCCGCTGTGTCATTATTGACTGTCGTATTATTATCCGTCGTATCAGTAGGGAGCATATATCAACTCTTATGTTCTGTTGCATGGCTTGTTACATTATCTGCTGCTTTGCGCAGCTTAATTGTGCCAGCTTCTCGCTGCATAATATTATCAAGAAGGTTTTGGGTAATCTGAAACTCAGTGATGGTGTTAGGTAGAATATCTAGACCTGCCGGTACTGTTGGGTCATTGGCATCTGCTTGAGCCAAATCAACAAAGTCTGCCAATCTAAGCATCTGCATACCCGCGTAGCCGCAAGGATTAATGGCATTAAAAGCCGATAAATTGCAGCTTATGTTCAGCGCAATACCATGATAGCTAAAGCCATGTTTAATCTTAAAGCCAAGCGAGGCAATCTTACCTAGCATAAGCTCTTCACGATTATAGATATAGACGCCAGGAGCCTCTTTACGCGCTTTGGCGTAGAACTCCTGACTGGTAGGCTGTGATTGTAGCGCCGTATTTAGCACATCTTCAATGCTTTGCTCGGCATGAGAGACTAGGTCGCGCACGGTCCAGCCAGTGTTGTTTAAATCAATCAGCCAGTACATCACTAGCTGCCCAGTGCCATGCCAAGTAACTTGACCACCTCGGTCAGTTTGAATGATAGGGGTGTTGCCACGAGATAAGATATGCTCTTCCTTGCCAGCTTGACCCAAGGTGTACACATCATTGTGCTCGACAATCCAAAGCTCATCGGGAGTCACAATGCCTTGCTTCTTTTTCTCAATGCGATCTAGGGTAATACGCAGCATATCAGCATGCGTACTTTCATAGTCGGCATCGATTAGCGTACGCACTTGTAAGGTAGGCTGGCGTGTATTAGCCGTGGTGTCTGCGACGGTTTTTATTTTGGTAATATTTGAAGTCATAATCAGCGATTGTTTTATAGAAGAGTTATAGCATATCATGCGTCTACAGAGCCCGCTATAGTGAAAAGAAATACCATTGTTACAATATGATTGTTATCTGGCAGTTTTTAAGCCTAATATATTACAAAGAAGCTTTGCACGTATACTACCTGGTGAGCAGCATTAACCCTTGCAGGCTATTTTGAACTATTTAAAGCACAAGTCCGGTCTTTTTTATGCTATTTTAAACTTTTAAATAAATGTATAGATTTGCATTTATTAAGGTTTGGAGTCTGTGTATATAATTATATTATTAAGCAGAGAATCTATTAGCTTATAAAGTAGTCAACATCAAAAAGGATATTTGAATGAGTCAAAGTATTATTACCACAAAAGCTCAATTGCAAGCACAATTCGAGCATATGCTTGCCTTAACACGCAAAAAGCCCATCACCACTTGGGCCGATAGAGAAGCGTCGTTAGACAGTTTAGAGATCATGCTTAGTGAAAATAAGCAGCGCTTTACAGATGCCATAAATCAAGACTTTGGTAACCGCAGTAAAGACGAAACTAGCTTTGCCGAACTATTCCCAAGTTTCCAAGGCATTGCGCATGCCAAAAAACACGGCAAATCTTGGATGAAAACGCGTCGTTCTGGTATTTCTACCTTATATCGTCCAGCTCATAACGAGATTCAGCCACAGCCGTTAGGCCTAGTGGGCATTATGGTGCCTTGGAACTATCCACTGTTTTTATCTGTCGGCCCTATGATTGATGCTTTGACTGCCGGCAACCGTATCATGGTTAAAATGAGCGAGTCAGCGCCTTTATTTGCTGAAGCCTTTGCCGAGGCAGTTAGCGAGTACTTCTCATCAGATTTGATATCGATTGTGGTCGGGGATGTGGATATCGCGGTGGCATTTAGTGAATTACCATTTGATCATATGCTTTACACTGGCTCTACCAGTGTCGGCAAAAAAATCATGGCTGCTGCTGCCAAGAACTTAACGCCTGTAACACTAGAGCTTGGTGGTAAATCGCCAGTTATCGTATTGGATGATGCCAATTTAGAAAATGTGGTGAACCGCGTTATGATGGGTAAAACCTTAAATGCTGGTCAAACCTGTATCGCACCGGATTATGTGCTCATTAACTCGTCACTACATAGCAAGTTTGTGAAATTAGCTAAAGAGTGGATCAAAAAGCATTATCCAAAAATCAACAACAATAATGATTATACCCGTATTATTGATAGCGGTCACTTTGATCGTTTGCAAGGCTATCTTGACGCCTTGCCAAAAGAGCAAGTGGTGCCTTTAACGGACGTGCCTGCCAATCCAGAAAGCCGCTTGATGCCGCCAGTCGTTGTGGTGAATCCGGATACAGACGCTGATGTGATGCAAGACGAGTTGTTTGGTCCGATTGTGCCATTAGTACATGTAAATGGTGTGCGTGATGCCGTTGAGTTTGTGAATAGCCGTGCTCGACCATTGGCTTTATATGTGTTCGGCGAAGACAGCAATGAGATTGATTTTGTTCGTCAACACACGGTATCGGGCGGTGTCGCCATTAATGAGGTGATTATGCATGTGGCACAGCATGAGCTGCCATTTGGGGGTGTTGGCCATTCAGGCACAGGCGCTTATCATGGCAAATGGGGTTTTGAGCGTCTCAGTCATATGAAGCCTGTGTTTGTACAATCTAAACTCAATGCAATGGGCATTATGCTACCGCCGTATAGCAAGTTGTTTAGAAAAGGTTTGAAATTTTTAAATAAATAAACGCTTTAACCAAACCGCTGCATTAAATAAACAGTGATACCAACATGAGCCCTTCTATTATAGAAGGGCTTTTTGATTACTGGCTATTGGCTATCTGTTTATTCATATGACATATAGACAGTTAAGCCAGAGGTTAGTAATCGAATATTAAAAGCCGTATCATTTATAATTCAATGCAAAATAATAAGCTTATGCTTTAAGGAGAACCATGATTTTTATCAGTAACAGTATTGAGCTAAGTGACAAAGAGGTAGAGCTTAATCCGATGCGTGCCCAAGGCGCCGGCGGGCAAAATGTGAATAAAGTATCGTCCGCGATTCACCTACGGTTTGATATCAATGCGTCAAGCCTGAGTGATGCCCTCAAGCAGCGACTACTTGATAGCAAAGACAGCCGGATTACCAAAGAGGGCGTGCTAATTATCAAAGCGCAGCAATATCGTACGCAGGAACGTAATAAGCTTGATGCTATCGAACGTTTAAAAGCTTTTATCTTAAAGGGCACCGAAGTCAATAAAACCCGACGCCCAACCAAACCAAGCCGTAATGCTAAGCGCAGACGCACTGATAATAAAGTTCAACGTGGTAGAACTAAGGTGTTACGTGGTAAGGTGAGCTTGGATTAAATAGACAATTAAATAAACAGACATTATCCTAGTAATAAGGATTAAAGCTGTCTCAAAATACATTCTGCATTGGTAATTTTTGTTGGAGTGAGGTATAACCAAGACAGGCGATTAAGGGCATAATCAGTATTAGCTTTTATCGTTTAATATCATTGACGACCACAAACTATAATAATAAAAATAGGTATTCTCTTGCGCGCACATTACTCATCATCCAAACGTTTTTCTAAACCTTTCTCCTTATTAGGCTTAATGCTCTTGTGCTTGTCATTTTGGTCAACACCGGCCATGGCAGCTTGCGGTGAGGCAGACAGTGCACCGGTTAAGTTTGGCTCATTAACGTGGGAGAGTGGTCAATTCATATCCTCGGTGCTGCAAATGATTGCAGAAGATGGTTATGGCTGTGATACTGAGTTAGTGCCAGGTACTGGGCCGGCGCTAGAGAGTGCGCTATCGCAAAATGACATACAAGTGATTGGTGAGCAATGGGTAGGGCGATCGCCAATTATGGAACAGGCGATTGCTTCAGGTAAGGCGGCGGTGATAGGTGATACTCTAGAAGGCGGAGCAACTCAAGGCTGGTATGTGCCAAATTATGTGATTGAGGATAATCCTGGGCTTAAAAGCTATCAAGACCTGCCCAAATACGCCCATCTGTTTACTGATCCTGAAAACCCATCTAATGCCCGTTTCTTAAATTGCCCAACTGGTTGGACTTGTGAAGTATTTAATACTCATTTGCTTAAAAATACCGGTTTGACCACAGCCAATAGTGATGGGGTTAAGTTTAATAATGTACACCCTGGTACCGGTGCAGCATTAGATGCAGCCATATCGTCCGCCTTTGAGCAGCGTAAACCATTGCTGTTTTATTATTGGCAGCCAACGGGCCTGATGGCCAAATATGACTTTGCCGAAATCCCTTTTGCCAAACACGATGAGCAGTGTTGGGATAAGCTACTTGATGCGAACAGTCAGACGGATTGTGTGTCAGGCTTCCCCGTATCAAACTTAGGGGTTGCTGTCTCTACGCCTTTTATAAATAATTATCCAGAACTGGTCACTGCTTTTAAGAAGGTGCAATTTAGTCCTGATACATTAAATAGTGCTATTTTGGAGATGAGTGAAAACAAGCGCAGTGGGGAGGAGCAAGCTAAGTTATTTTTGCAACAAAACCCACAACTGTGGCAACAGTGGCTAACCCCTGAGGCAGCACAAAAATTAGCCGCAGCGCTTAGTGTGTCTTTAGACGGTCCTGCAGTCGATAGTGAGAGTAATGACGCTATTAATAGTGATGCCGCCGCCTTTAGCTGGTTCCCGGAGTGGTCATTTGAAAATCAGTTAAATGACTCGCTCAGTTATGTGGTTCAAAACTTCGGCGATATCTTTCGCTCGATTAGCCAAGTAACGTTAACCTATTTATTGCTGCCGATAGAAAGGTTAATGACGATAGTGCCGCCTTGGCTGATTATTGGACTAGTGGCGTTGCTGGGCTGGCTAGCAACTCGTAAGCTGTGGTTTGCAGCGACCTGTGCGATAGGGCTGTTTTTAATCGGTGCATTTGGACTGTGGCCAGCATTAGTACAGACCTTAGCGCTACTGATTGTCTCAGTGATTGTTACCATGGTAATCGGCATTCCGATGGGTATTTTGATGGCCGGTAGCAATCGTTTACGCCGTATAGTCACGCCGGTGCTCGATGTGATGCAGACCATGCCAAGCTTTGTGTATTTGATTCCGGTGTTAATGCTGTTTGGTATCGGTAAAGTACCGGCATTATTTGCGACCGTTATCTATGCGCTGCCGCCGTTAATTCGCCTGACCATGCTCGGCATCAAGCAAGTGCCGCATGAGATGGTAGAGGCTGGGCGCTCTTTTGGTAGTAATCATAAACAACTGCTAATTTGGATTAAATTGCCGCAAGCGCTGCCCAGTATTATGGCCGGTATTAACCAAGCCGTAATGATGTCGTTGTCGATGGTCGTATTGGCTTCTATGATTGGTGCGCCAGGGCTTGGCGAGGATGTGCTGCAATCGATTCAGACGTTAAATATTGGTCAAGGCCTACAGGCAGGGACAGCGATTGTGATTATGGCGATTATTATTGACCGCATTACTCAAGCCTTTGGTCAAGGACGACGCGCACGTGATGAGCTGCGTCATCATAATAAAAACTAAACCATCTAAGCATAAAATAAGCTGAAAATTAGAATATAAAAACAACTTAATTGATAAAAAGAACACCGCTATGAGCCACATTCGATTAGAAAACGTCAGTAAAGTCTTTGATGTCAGTCCCAATAAAGCTGAACAAGCGCTAAAGCTCTTAGAACAAGGCATGAGTAGTAGGGAGCTGCGTGAGCAAACCGGCTATTCGGTGGGGTTATACGATATTAATCTCAGCATTGAGGCGGGTGAGCTGCACTGTATTATGGGGTTATCAGGCTCAGGTAAATCAACCTTGATTCGCCATATCAATCGTCTGATTGACCCCACAGAGGGCAAAATTTGGATAGATACTCAGCATAGCGTAGGTACGCCTGATTATTTAGACAGTGCTGAGCAGTTAGCCGATCAGCCTAATGTGATAAATGTGCTTAGTCTCAGCGATAAGCCGCTGCAACAGTTTCGCCAAAATAATGTTAGTATGGTATTTCAGCACTTTGGTCTAGTACCACACATGACGGTGATTCAGAATGTGGCTTATGGGTTGCGAGTTCGTAAGATGCCAAAATCTGAGCGTCACGAGATAGCGCGGTATTGGCTCAATGAAGTCGGGTTAGAGGGTGTAGAGAACAGTTATCCTGATGAACTCTCAGGCGGTATGCAGCAGCGAGTGGGTTTGGCACGTGCATTAGCAGTAAATACACCGATTATCTTAATGGATGAGGCTTTCTCAGCGCTTGATCCATTAATACGAGGTCAGTTGCAAGATCAATTGCTTGAGCTGCAGCACAAGCTGAACAAAACCATCGTGTTTATTACCCATGATATTGATGAAGCAGTTAAGCTCGGCAGTCGCATTAGTATCCTAAATGGCGGTCGTCTGGTACAAACCGGTACACCGCAGCAATTGCAGGACAATCCCGCTGATGCCTATGTTGAGCGCTTTATGGTGGCGAAAGGATAGTATTAATCCAAAATTAGTAAAGATGTCGCAGATGTCTTTAAGTCAGGTGTCTTTAAGTAATGTTTACAAGCCCTGCTGTTTTGTTGTATCCAGCCTACAATTTTGTGTTCAGATTACAATCTTTAGCAACAATAACAGTCATCACTGTATCATTTTTTTATACCCTATTAGGCGCTATTTTCTTTATACTATACTGTCTACGCAATAGTGTTAAGTGTAATAAAGATACCAGCGACATAACTCATTAAACACGGCATCAAATATCCTCTTAAACATAAAACCAAACACCCATTTAAATGTAATATAAAGCATTCATAGCAATGAAAACTAAATAGACAGTAAAGCATATCATGATAATAAATAATCAAACTAAATTTAAAACCACAGCAAGCAAATCAATAATGTTAATAGCGACAGTGATGCTTAGCACCAGCCTATTACCAGCCTGTGGCAATGTCAATCCTGACAACCATTCAGCGCACAGTACCCAAACTGCTAACAGTGGCAAAACCAGCCGTGATATGCTGCCCACAGATGTGCTTAATCAATTAAATGCCTTACCGCAGTTGACTGAAGGACTGGGCAATACTGGGGCAGATGTACTAGACCCGACCAAACCGACCTTAGTGAAGTTTTGGGCAAGTTGGTGTCCGCTGTGCTTAGGGACACTTGAGGAAACTGAAACTTGGCGTAAAGATGCCGCCTTTGCGGGGCTGAACGTGGTGACGGTCGCCAGTCCTGGTCATCTAAATGAAAAAGAGTCAGCAGATTTTACCCAGTGGTATGCTGGCGTGCAGGCAGATTATCCGCAGCTGCCAGTATTGATTGATAACTCAGGCAACTTAATTAAACAGATGGGTGTGCAAGTGTATCCAAGTTGGGCAATTTTGGATAAGCAGGGCAATTTAGTGCGTCTGATTAAAGGTAATCTGACTGAAGAGCAGGCTTATGCTTTGGCGGAAAACGCCGACAATGACTTTGCAGATCTTAAAAACAGCAAAGCCAAACCGGCTCAAGCAGGGGTTGAGTCTAGCCAAAGCGCCAAATCAGATGCGCCTAATAATAAAAATGGTGTCTATTACAATTCTGATGGTGCACCGATTAATACCAAGACCATTTATTTGGCCGGTGGCTGCTTTTGGGGATTAGAAGCCTATATGGAGCGGGTCGATGGGGTAGTGGATGCGATTTCTGGTTATGCCAATGGCAATCCTAAATACCAAGATCCCAGCTATGAACAAGTGATAGCCGGTTCAGGTCACGCTGAGACCGTTAAAGTGGTCTATGACGCCGATAAAATCGATTTGGAAACGGTTTTAAAATATTATTTGCGTGTTATCGATCCGACCAGTTTAAATAAACAAGGCAATGATAGAGGTATACAATATCGTACTGGTATTTATTACACTGATGCGAGTGATAAAGCGGTGGTTGAACAAGCGCTACACTCCATTGAGTCAAAGTACAGCAAGCCGATTGTAGTAGAGAATAAGCCCTTACAAAACTTCTCATTAGCCGAAGAGTATCATCAAGATTATTTGGCCAAAAACCCTAATGGCTATTGTCATATTGATATCAGTTTAGCCGATGATAAGATTCAACCAAGTAGCAAAACAGCCAAACTTGCGCCAGCCAATACAGTCGCTGAAGCGTTAGATCCCAAACGCTATGCCAATTTTGACAAAAACGCATTAAAAAACACCCTGACCAAATCACAATATGAGATTACCCAAAAGGCAGGTACCGAGCGTGCCTTTAGCCATGAGTACGATCATTTATTTGCGCCTGGCATTTATGTAGATGTGGTTAGCGGTGAGCCGTTATTTTTATCGACCCATAAGTATGATTCAGGCTGTGGCTGGCCAAGCTTTTGGCAGCCGATTGCGCCTGAAGTGATTACTGAGCATGAGGATAATGCGTATAATATGGTGCGTACCGAAGTGCGCTCACGAGTAGCAGACTCGCACTTAGGTCATGTGTTCAATGATGGTCCAAAAGACAAAACAGGGCTACGCTATTGTATTAATGGTGGGGCGTTGCAGTTTATTCCTGTGGATAAGATGCCACAATCTGGCTATGGCGTGTTTGTCGACCAAGTTAAGGTCAAATAATAAGTCTAATGACAACCGGTCTATATAACAATAAACCATGTAGCAATCAGTCAAATAATAAGAAATAGTGAGTTATGAATACGTTGTGATTACGTTATGAAGTTGTCGTTTAAGCGGTTGCAAACCGACTCATTGCTGGTGTTGTCGGTATTTATCGTTGCCTCCTGTGGTCTAGCCTATGAGTTAATTGCTGGGGCTTTAGCAAGCTATGTGCTCGGCGATTCTGTTCTACAGTTTTCGACCATCATTGGTACTTATCTATTTGCGATGGGTATCGGCTCACATTTATCCAAATATGTGCCTGAAGATAAGGTGTTACAGCGCTTTATCGAGATTGAAATATTGGTTGGGTTAGTCGGTGGTCTATCAGCTATCGGACTGTTTTTGGCATTTGCATGGCTACCAACGTTTAAGACGATCCTATATGCGCTGGTGGTCTGTATTGGTACCTTGGTGGGTATGGAAATCCCACTGGTAATGCGCATTTTTAATTCGCAAAAACAAGCCTTTCATGAGCTGGTCAGCCGAGTACTTACCTTTGATTATCTAGGCGCTTTAGCCGTGTCTTTGCTGTTTCCATTAGTGCTAGCGCCTATGTTAGGTCTGGCTCGATCAGCGGTGTTGTTTGGTATTTTGAACGTAATGGTTGCCGGTTGGACAGCTTGGCATTTTTACCCTAAAGTGGCAGTGCTTGCGACTCAAGGGTTAAGTATTAGTGAGCAAAAACAGCAGCGTGCGACACATGCCAAAATAAGAAGCCGGCTGATTATGCGTATTCTGGTAGCAATGATATTGCTGCTGGTAGGCTTAATCTTCGCTGATCGTTTGGTGGGACTATCGGAACAAAAGCTATTTAAAGCGCCGGTTATCTTTGCGACCAATTCTCCGTATCAGCGTTTGATTGTTACCGAAAAGAGCGGCCATTTACAGCTGTTTTTAAATGGCAACTTGCAGTTTTCTACTCGAGATGAATACCGCTATCACGAAGCCTTAGTGCATCCGATTATGCAAAAGTTAAGCGATAGCACCAAAGCGACCAAGCCGAAACTTGATGTGCTTATTTTGGGCGGCGGTGATGGAATGGCAGCGCGTGAGGTTCTAAAGTATGATACGGTCAATCATATTACTTTGGTTGATTTAGACCCTAAGATGACGCAGTTTTTTGCCGATACACCAAGATTTCAAAAGCTTAATAATAATTCGCTTAATGATCCAAAAGTGAGTGTGATTAACGCTGATGCTTATAAGTGGCTTGAGGACAATGAAGACACATTTGATGCCATTATCATCGATTTACCAGACCCGTCGCACTATAGCTTAGCCAAGCTATATTCTGAGCCAATGTACCATTTGGTCAATGACCATTTAACGGCGGAAGGACTGGTGGTGGTGCAGTCGACCTCACCTTATTATGCACCAAAATCATTTTGGTCAATTGATAAGACGTTACAAGTCTCAGGGTTTAAGACCACACCGTACCATGCTTATGTGCCTTCTTTTGGCGAGTGGGGATTTATTGTAGGCAGTCCGAATACGACCTTTGTGCCACCTACCCACTATGATTTACCAATGGCCTTTTTAACTCCCTCTGTAAGCCGTGAGATGTTTACCTTCCCGCCAGATATGCAGCCGATTGAGGTTGAGCCCAACACCTTAGATAAGCAAATACTGGTGCATTATTATGTGCAAGACTGGTCAGATGAATAGGGCAGTTCAGCAGGTAGTATTGATAGGCTAAAGAGGGCGATGAAAGTGAGGGGTGTTTTTAGCATTCATCAAACAAAATTTACTAGAACTCGATAGCCTATAGTAAGGTTGATGAATGCTAGTAGATAGCAATAGTAAAAATAAAACTAAGTGATTAAATGAAAAATAGCCTAAGCATTAGAAACAATACTAATATCAACGCCAATACCAATACCAATGCCAACCTAAGCCAAGTAAGCCATCCGTCTCATCCAGAAACCAATCCAATGACGGGTAAACATATTTTGGCAGAATTCTGGCAATGTCAGTGCGCCCCCGAGTTATTAACCAGCACTCAGCCATTATTGCGCTTATTAACTGAGGCGGTAGAGCAGGCAGGGTTAACCTTGGTTGGTCATGCAGTACATGAGTTTGCGCAGTACGTAGCCGAAGGTGATGAGCAGGATAAGACTGATTTAAAGAATGTCAGTGAGGAATCAACTACTCAGACGCAAACCAGTGGTGTAACGTTAACCTTATTACTTGCTGAATCACACTTATGCTTGCACACTTGGGGTGAATATCAGACGGTGACCATGGATGTCTATGTGTGTAATGTGGCTAATGAGAATAGCTCAAAAGCAGATGCTTTGTTTAATGCCTGTTTGCAGCTATTTGAGCCAAAGCAGCACCATGTTAACAGTGTTTCACGACAGCATCAGATTCCGAACAACTTTCAACAGTAAATCATTGTAATTACTTTAGTATATAGTAAGGGTCACTGATATAAAGTAGCTAGCCAAAGCAGGGATGATTTTATCTAATGGCTATCTGGTGCTTATCTATATCTCGTGCTTATCTGATAGTTAGCAAGTGAATATCCTAGCTAGCCTGTTGCTTAATCTCAATAGGCAGTGTTAAGCTGTCAATTATTCGACCCTTTTTTATTTAGCCTCTTTTACTTATTTTTTAGACTTATTTTGATAGGTAGTAAGCTAAATATTTAGGCGCTCATAGTGATATATAAACATGCTTATACCTAAAACCTACCTTTAAAATAAGTAAAAAGCTTAGGACACAATACATGCAGACTATTGACAGTTTACAAACCGAACTCCTTTACTACGCCTTCTACTTTGGTGGTAGTGTGGTGATGCTGATTTTGTTTGCCGTCATTTATATGGCCATCACTCCTTATGATGAAATCGCCCTCATCCGCAAAGGCTCAGGCGCTGCTGCCATTAGCTTTGCCGGAACAATGGTTGGCTTCTCACTGCCTTTAGCGGCCAGCGCCATTTATAACACCGGATTTATGGCGTTTATCATTTGGAGCGCTATCGCTATGGTAGTACAGATTGCCGGCTATTTTATTATGGTTAAAGTCATTGGTAATGTGCCAGAGCATATTCGTCTAAACAATGTGGCCGTTGGCGGTTTATTAGGTATTAGCGGACTGGTACTGGGTATCATTAATGCCGGTATTTTGTCTTAAAAGCAGGACAAACCCTAAACATATGAAAAGAAATTCATAATGAATGACTGATGACAGACATGCACTACATGCTTAAATATCAGTCGGAACAGTCAACGATAGAAATTTTATAAATCAATACAAAGGATAGAGATCATGGGTCTTAGAAGTTTTATTAAAAAGCAATTTATTGATGCCATCGAGTGGGATTGGCAAGATGACGATGTATTAATGTGGAAGTTCCCTATGGCGGATAATGAAATCCAAAGTGGTGCTTCATTAACCGTACGTGATGGGCAAGTGGCGGTGTTCATTAACGAAGGTCAAATCGCTGATATTTTTACTGCCGGGCGTTATGAGCTGACAACCGAAACCTTACCGGTTATGACCAACTTAAGAAACTGGCGCATGGGTTTTGATTCTCCATTTAAATCTGATGTGTTGTTCTTCAGCACTCGCCTGCAGCAAGGCCGTAAATGGGGCACAGCGCAGCCAGTGACTGTACGTGATTCAGATTTTGGTATGGTTCGCTTGCGTGCCTTTGGTATGTATTCGTACAAAATTAACGACGTGACTCAGTTCTATCAGACCATTACTGGTATGAATGACAGCTACCGTGCAGAGCAAATCGAACCACAGCTGCGCAACTTAATCGTTTCGGATTTGGCGTCAGGCTTGGGTAAAAGCCAGGTAGCGTTTATTGACTTAGCGGCAAACCAAGGACTGATGGGCGATGAAGTAAAAAAAGAGCTACAGCCTGATTTTGCTAAATATGGTTTATCAATCGAATCGTTTGTGGTCGAAAACGTATCATTGCCAGAAGAGCTACAGAAAACATTGGATAAGCGTATTTCAATGGGTATGATTGGTGATATGGATGCCTATACTCGTTATCAAACGGCCGAAGCGATTCAACATGCCGCCAAAAACGAAGGCGGTATGGCAGGTATCGGTGCCGGTCTAGGCGTTGGTATGAACATGGGTCAGGTGATGAGTGAGGCAATGGCACCTAAAGCTGAGCAACAGCAGCCACAACAAGCTGCACAACAGCAAGCAGCGCCGCAACAAGATGCAACTGACTTTACAGCGAAACTTAGCCAGCTAAAAGGATTACTTGACCAAGGTCTTATCAGCCAAGCAGATTATGATGAGGCGAAAACGAAGATTCTAACTCAGTTGACTCAATGATAGATAAAAACACCCCATCTAATAGCGACAAAAAACCAGCGTCCAAGCTGCCCAGTAACTTCAATGTATTGACGTTTACGGCAGCTTGTCCATCTTGTGGTGCGCCGGTAGAATTTGCCTCACCAGGCTCAGTAATGGCGGTATGTGAATATTGCCAGACCACAGTGCTGCGTGAAGGCGATGCGCTCAAAGCTCAAGGCAAGCAGTCGCTAACGATTGAGGATTACTCGCCACTACAAGTCGGTAGTGTGGGTCGTTTTGAATCAAGCGATTTTGCTGTGATTGGTCGTGTCCAGTTGCAGTATGGACAAGGCGTGTGGAACGAGTGGTATGTACAGTTTGCCGATGGACGTAGTGGCTGGTTGTCTGAAGCATTAGGTCAGTATAGTTTAACGATTGGACAGGGTGAGACGAGTCAATTACCCGCTTATGATGATTTGGCGATTAATGATAACGTCAATTTTAAAGACACCGTTTATCAGGTCAATGATAGACGTGAGGCTTATGCTATTGCTGGCGAAGGCGAGCTGCCTTTTGTGGTCGGTGAAGGCTGGCAAACCTGGGTTATTGATGCTCAGTATAAACGCGATTTTATTACCTTAGATTATGCAGAGGAGGGTCCAGACTCTTCTCCTGTGGTGCATCAAGGGCAGGCAATAGAGCTTGGCGCACTGAATATGCAGATGCTTAAAGACGATAGGCAGATTAATGAGCAAGTCAGTCAATCATCTTCAGCAGGATCAGGTGATTCGATTACGCTTAGCAAAATTGATTGTCCCAATTGTGGTAGCCCGATACCTTATGTGGCAGGCGCCACCGAATATTTAGTGTGCCCAGCTTGTCATAGCGAAAGCAAATTGAGTGGCAGTAAAGCTGAACTTATTGCCATGCATTCGGCAATGCAGCACTTCGAGAGTAGCTTGCCGCTGGGTGCTAAAGCGCGTATTTCTGCAGCAGATATTATTGATGTTGGTGAATTTGCCATAACTGATACCAAGCGAGCAGAGGCTGATGGCTATCATGATTATGTGGTTATCGGTATTATGCGCTTACAAGAGGTGGGAGAATTCGCCTCTTGGACAGAATATCTGCTATATAGCTTAACAGATGGTTTCTTATGGCTATCTGAGGAGTCTAGCGGCTGGTATGTTGCACGAGTATTAAGTGAAATGCCAGTAGCTGAACGTGGCCAGCTCATCTATAACGATAAGCAGTGGCGCCAAGTGGACTTAGGTTATCGCAATCGTGTTACTTTTGCGATGGGTGCCTTTAACTGGCAAGTTAAGACTGATGACAGCGATTTACTGATTGATTATACCAATGGCGATGAGCTCATTACATCGGAGCAAACTGAGCGTGAAATTACTTACACGCATGCTAAGCCAGTGCCTTATAGCAAGCTTGAGCAGTGGTTTGGTAGCTATCTGAGTCAAAATGATGCAGATTTAGCGCGCCATGGCTTTACTAATGAAGGCAGCCTAAAAGGTATGCTCACTTGGCATGCTATTTTGCAAGTGGCTGTTTGGATTTTGGCTGGTGGTTCACTGATTGTCGGTATTATTGGTGCTATTTTGATTTACATCGTTTATTTTAGGGCAAGTGAATCCGAGAAAAATGACGTCAGTGAAGAGGTTGTTACCAGTCCGTTTAGCTACCATTCAGCGGGCGTAAAAGGCCTTTCTGTGGTCATTATTGTACTGGCACTGATTGTAAGCTTTATGATTGGTGCCGCTTCAAGGCCTGCAGCAACTGGGCCAAATCCAGATGAAGAAGCAGCAACGACACGTGGCGGTGGTGGTCTAATCATCATTCCAGGCAGCTTTGGTGGCGGTAGTAGCAATAGCGGTGGCAGCAGCGGCCGCACGGGCTATAGCTCAGGCGGGTCCCATAAGTAAGGGATAATTCAATCTCCAAAATAAAAAGGGTGAGTCATTAAATGATTCACCCTTTTTTATTAATCGACTTTAATCATTAATTAATCATGGGTATACAGCGCATATAACGATTTTATTTGAATTCGATTATCATTATTGTCAGTAGACTGATTGCCCATGGTCAACTCCGAAGTAGCTTGTCTTGCAGCAAAACCTTTAGACAGTGTTTGCCGAATTTCAGCCAGTTTATGCTGTCTGTCATCGCGGTAAAATAGGTTAAAGCTTTCAAAAGGAATCATCTTACCATCAGGCTGCGCAAAGTGAATGCAGGACTTTTTTAATGCCCGTATATCTAAGTTTTGAGCATCCATAAACTGTACAATCATAACTCGAAATACGTTATCGTAACTTAAATGCGGCGCATCAATTTTAGGTAAGCAGCACAGTAATTCAGATAAGCAGTCCGCTTGCGATTCTGGGGAATGGTTGGTACTTAATACTTTAAACAGTTGCTGTTTTGCTTGAGCTTGTACCTCTGGGTTTTGCTCAAATAAGATGGTATTACCACCACCATTCATAATAATATCTGGGGTCAGATAGCGGGTGAGTGGTGCAACGTGAGCTTGTGCAGTATTTGTGGAAGTCTTATTCGGCGTAGATGCATCATCATAAGTCTTCAATGCATAACCCATGGCTAGCGTATCGGGATTACAAGGCACAGGCACGATATCTTGCAAAGTGAAGACAGTCGACTGTTCGGCAATTTTACGGCGCAGCTCTGAGACGGTTAGGCGCTGTTTACTGCTATCAAGCATCGCCTCGTCTAATGCTACGCGCCCCGATTCTGAGAGTGGCTGAAAACTCACCCCACGTACGCAGCGATATTGAAGACCATGCTTAATAATATTGCCCAGCTGCGTGTCATTAAGTCCCTTCTTAATAGTGGCAACTAAGGTGGTCGACAGATTATGCTGCTCTAAGTTGGCCAATGCTTGTTGATGAATTTTGGCCAGTTTTGCGCCGCGCAGTGCCTGCATATGGGCATCATCGAGCGAGTCAAATTGTAGATAAATCTCTAATCCTTGGACTTTATTCGGTTGCTGCGCTTTGGGCGTTTTATTGCTAGGGGCCTGCTTGAGGCGATACGCATAGTCAGCAAGCTTTGACACAAACTCAGGCTCTTTGGCCAATCGAATACCATTGGTATTAATCATAATATGGCGAATAGGCAGCGTCTGCATATAATCCAATATCTCAAACAGCTGCGGGTGCATGGTTGGCTCGCCGCCGGATAATTGCACCACGTCAGGCTCACCCTCACAAGCCACGACAGTATCTAGCATGGCTTTGACGGTATCAAGAGACTTATGTTTATAAGATAGGTGAGGCAAATTTGCCTCACGACTCATGCCCGAATCGGCAAAGCACACTGGGCAATCTAGATTACACACATCGGTGATTTCAACAATACTTAGACAAGAGTGCTGCATATGGTCAGGACACAGTCCGCAGTCGTAAGGACAGCCATATTGCATGGGCGTAGCAAAGTATTCAGGCATCTCAGGACGTTTAACATAGACTTCGCGGCAGCTGCGATAATAGTCCACATCATCCATAATAAGCACCCGCTCTTTGCCATGAGTGGGGCACCATTTATCCATATAAACCTGATCATTTTTAAAGATAATCTTGGCCTCTACAGGGTACAAGCAGGTAGCGCAAACGGAGCTTGTGGTATCGTAAAACTCATAAGGGCGATTTTTGCGAGACATAAGCGGAGACTGCCTTAAATAAAAAGATAAAAATAACTGGATTAAGCGATTAATGGATGATGATAATAAGCATATAGCTTTCTGATATCTCTAATAACCCATGGACTATAGATAATTAGCGCTAGTATACACGCCCACTGAATGCCAGATAGGCCGAGCCAATAAGCGTAGGGCACAGGTTTGAAGCCATCTATGAATAAGCGCCATAGCATATAACTGACAAACAATAACTTAAAGCTAAGCCCGCTGACAGGTTTTAATTTGGGGTAGGTCATGTAAAAAAAGAGCAGCATGGTCACAGCCCATAGCATGTCATAAACCTGTGTGGGATGGCGCAATATGCCATCACCGAAATCTATTCCCCACGGTAGGCCAGTGGCTACGCCAAAAGTACCGTCATTAAGTCCTGCCAAAAAACAACCTATTCGGCCGACGATTAAACCTAAACAAAAGGGGATGATAAATAAATCCCCTGTCGAATGTTTGATGCCTGCCAGTTTTTTGGCAATCTCAATACCAATGAGACCACCCATCATGCCGCCGACAATAGTCTGACCGAGCGCTAATGATAACCAGCCAAATTGCGCCCAAGCTTGTGGTACTTCGATTAAGAATAATAGCTTATTGCCGACTGCAGCACCTAAAATACAGCCTAAGGCGACCGCAAAATTGCCTTTAGACAGTAGGCTAGCATGTTGGACGTTAGCTTGTTGAGTATCGATTTTTTGAATAATGGCGGACTGAGTAGTAGGGGTGCTGTGCGATGCGGGTAGGATTTGCTGTTTGGCCTGACTTTTATTTACTTGATGCTTTTTTAAGAAACGATAGCTCTGCACACCGACCAATAAGGCAAGCCACTCAAATATAAAATGCAGTATGTGGGCAGTCTGTGGCGATAAAGGCGTATAGGCAAATACCATGCAGCTATCCAGTTTAAAAGTGTCAATTGGCCAGTCAAAATTAATGAACCGTTAGTTTGGTTTAAATAGAGTGATTACTGATAATGACTTAATTTATGGGCATGTCAGTTATGGGCATGTCAGGTTTTAACCACTTAATAAGATTAGGCCGAAGCAACTGCCTAGCCCGACCACACCAAATAAAGTATAGGCGAGCAAGAATTTGGCTGCTTTTTCATAATATTTGGTCTGTTCAGTTTTTTGCTTACTAACATAACCTATAAGAGCAAACACAATAGCCACTAGCAATAGTATCTGTGCAAGCCCCATTAACCCAACGATTAAAAAAGAGATAATATCACTCATATTTACTCCCTATTACCAATAGGGTTATATTAACGTATTTTAGTGATAATAACAGACCCTTCTCTATGACAGTTATGTTAAACGAATAGGCGCTTTAATGAACCATATTATCAATAACCAACGACTGCTGAATCAACACGTCTAGGATCTGTCGAGCCATATTTGCCCTCAGGCGTCACCATAATCGATTGAGTAGAACCCATTGTAGATTTTGGTGTAATGGTATGTCCCATCGATTTGAGTTTATTGATTGTATCTACATTTAAGGCTTTTTCGATACGAATTTCATCAGGCATCCACTGATCATGGATACGCGGTGCATGAGTGGCTTCAGCGATATTCATATCGTGGTCGATGACGTTCGAGATCACCTGAGTTACTGTGGTGATGATACGGCTACCACCTGGACTTCCCGTAACGATGTATGGCTGACTGTTTTTGAATACAATCGTTGGACTCATTGACGATAAAGGACGCTTACTAGCGGCAACGGCATTGGCTTCATTACCTAATAACCCATAAGCATTGGCAGTACCCGGCTTAGCCGAGAAGTCATCCATCTCGTTATTTAACAGAATACCTGTGCCTTCTGCGACCAAGCCTGTGCCGTAAGAGAAGTTTAAAGTATAGGTGTTGGCAACTGCATTACCGTCTTTATCGACGATGGAAAAGTGAGTAGTTTCATCACTTTCATACGGCATTGGATTGTTAGGTTTGATTTGGCTTGCTGGCGCGGCTTTATCAGGATTGATTTTAGACCTTAATTGCTGTGCATACGCCTTAGATGTAATGCCAGTCAAAGGCACATCCACAAAGTCTGCATCACCTAAATACTCTGCACGGTCGGCATAAGCTAACTGCATCGCCTCTGACATAAGATGAATGGTTTGGGCGCTATTGTGGCCGTACTCTTTGAGCGGGTAGCCTTCTAATATATTGAGAATCTGTACGATATGAGCGCCACCAGAGGACGGCGGAGGCATTGAAGCAATCTCATAGCCACGATAGGTACCGCGAACAGGGTCACGCATGACAGCTTTGTAATCTGCAAAATCTTGCATACTCATGATACCGCCTGCGTCATTAACAGCTTTCACGATTTGCTGAGCGGTTTTACCTTGATAGAATCCAGTTGCGCCTTGTGTCGCAATGCGCTTTAAAGATTCGGCAAGCTCAGGCTGATAAAAACGCTCACCAACCTCGTAAGCGCTGCCGTCAGGCTTAAAGAAAATCTTAGCACTGCTTGGCCATTTTTTGAGTCTATCTTCTAATGCATTTAATGAATCAGCCAGCCCTGGCGTCACTTCGATACCGTTTTCGGCCAAATCTATCGATGGCGCCATCACTTTGTCAAGCGGCATCGTACCAAACTGCTTAAGAGCGGTGACCAAACCTGCGACTGTGCCTGGTACACCAACGGCCAAGCCATGGAAGCGTGAAAGCTCTGAATCTGCTTCACCATCTGCCCCTAAATACATATCTTTATAGGCTTTGACAGGGGCTTTTTCACGATAATCTAGAGCAACCGTTTTACCTGTTTTGGCATCATAAATCATCATAAAGCCGCCCCCGCCAATGTTACCAGCACGTGGTAGCGTGACTGCTAAAGCGAAGCCGACAGCAACTGCGGCGTCGACTGCATTACCACCGTCTTTTAAGACTTGCAGGCCAACTTCTGAGGCCAAAGCTTCTTGCGCGGCTACCATGCCATTTTTGGCCCATAATGGATGATGAATAGCATCTGGTGAAAATATGGCAACGTCTGCTGAAGATTGACCTTGCGTCATCGACTGTTGCTGCGATGTGCTGAGCGCTTTATAAGTTTTGGTTTCAGATATCTCTAATGGCTTTACTTCAGCACTGGCCAGCGTGGTCATCCCCAAGCTTAAACTGACTAAAGTTGTGATGATAAGTCTCTTGTGAGGGTGGATTTTTGAATTTGCTTTATTAATAGTCATTTTGTTTTCTCACTTCCTTGTTGAGTGGCTGGTTTATTAATAGTCATTTTGTTTTCTTACTTCCTTGTTGAGTGGCCTGGGTCAGACCAGATTAGTCATTAGCTTATAGATTGAGTTTGGTTTGGTATATTTGGTTTTAAACGAACCATGATAGTCATTAAAAATTAAAAACAGCTAGATATTATCTGCAAGCTCTGGATATTGGGTCGCATCTTTAGTATTTAGTACACGTTCAAGAGGCTCTGTCATATCGCTTCTGGCTTTATCGATTGAATAATCAAAGGACTGATAAATAGACTGAGTGTTACCATTAAACGCTTTGGCATCCTGCATCAATCCGTTTAGACCCTTTTTAAAGAGATTGATGTCAGTGATAACTGTAGCATTAGAATGGGCTTGTGATGAGGTTGTATTGTTAACGCAGGTGAAGATAAGCAGTTAATGGTAATCTCTTTTCGCATCTGCATTACCTAAGTTAGCAGCAGCCTATATGTGTAAAGTTATAGCCAGTGACGGCAACAGTTATTAATAATAAGGTGGATAATAAAAGTTTAGGCTTCTTAAGTTTTAGAGTTCTCCTGTGTATCTATGTGAATTTTAAATTATTTCAGCGATTAAAGTGTTGTCCTAGCTTCAAGCAAGTGGCCAGCTGATAAGCCGTTTGCGCCAAATTAGAGTAAGCGCCTGCCAGTATATTTTCTAATTTATCAAGCTTTAGAATACTAGGTAGAACAACGTCAAATGGTGCGTTATCAAAAACTGGGCTTTCGGTGTGGTTTCGAGCACTCAAATTACGATCAACGCTTCCACAAATAGCCATAACAGGCAGACTTGGGTCAATAGCTTTGGCTCGCAATGCCACACCGCTGGCGACTTTACCCATAGCAGTTTGGGCATCAAGTTTACCTTCACCGGTAATGACTAAGTCAGCATTCGCTAAGTGCTGGTCTAGTTGAATAGCTTCAGCAATCGTATCAAATCCTGATTTTAATTCGGCTTGGCAGTAAGCCATAAATGCAAAACCTAAGCCACCTGCTGCACCTGCGCCCTCAACCTTATCACAGTTGGCGTTAATGCTGTGAGCGCCAGTTGAACTAGCAGCAACAGATTCTGTCACAGACGCAAAGTGAGCCAGCGCTTTATCTAAATGGAGCACGTCATCAGAAGAGGCGCCTTTTTGCGTACCAAACACATGACTTGCGCCAGTAGGGCCACACAGTGGACTGGTCACATCACAAGCCACCGTAATTTTGGCAGTAGACAGTAAGTCTTTTAAACTTGTGAGGTCGATAGTGTGAATATCAATAAGACTTGCACCGCCTACGCTTAACAGATTGCTATTAGCGCCGGATATTTTGACCCCTAACGCTTGTAACATGCCAATACCTGCATCGTTGGTCGCACTACCACCAAGCCCAATAAGCAATTGCGTGGCGCCTTTGCCAATGGCATTCGCTATCATTTCACCGACACCGTAAGTGGTCGTAATGAATGGATTGCGCTCGCTTGGTGTTAATAAGTGCAATCCGCATGCTTCAGCGACTTCAATAATCGCCATGCCATCATCAGTTAAAAAGTATTTGGCAGTGATGGGTCGCATCAAAGGGTCATGTACTTTAAGTTGTTGCCACTTGCCATCTAATACATAGGATAAGACACTTGAAGTGCCTTCACCGCCGTCAGCCAGTGGCAATAAGTGATATTCTGCATTAGGATAAACCTGACTAAAGCCTTCTTTAATAGCGTTACAGACATCAATAGCGTCTAGGCTTTCTTTAAATGAGTCTGGTGCGATTAGAATATTCATTAAGCGCCTTAGCTTTACAGGTTTATCTATAACAGCAAGTCAGATTACTCAGCTGAACTCTCAGTTTCAGTCGCATCATCCTGACTAGGCTCATCTTCTACAACCTCTTCGTCAAAAGCGGCATCAAGCGCTTGTTGTACCGCTTCAATACGTGCTTGACATACTTTATAAGCGGCGATGGACTGCTCAACTGTATTCATCAGGTTGTCGATGTCGGGCTCATTTGAGTTTTGTAATTCTTCGGCATTGGTTTTTAGAATTTGATAGGCGTCTTTGAATGTTTTTGGGGTCGCTTTTTTACGAGTACGTGTGGCCATAATAGAATCCTTATAATGATAAAAGTTAATATGTTTTGAGAGGGTAGATTAAAAATCAATATAAAAGTGAAGCAGATTGTAGCTTGGGTTTAACTCTGGTCATTTTCGGTAGAATCCGTATCCGCATCTGGATATTTATTGACAGCATAAACCACTGCATTTAACTCACCGTCGCTCATGGCCACTTTAATAAAGTCACCTTTTTCAACGCTAGTGACTGAGT
Source organism: Psychrobacter sp. CX16 (assembly GCF_057396245.1). Taxonomy (NCBI): domain Bacteria; kingdom Pseudomonadati; phylum Pseudomonadota; class Gammaproteobacteria; order Moraxellales; family Moraxellaceae; genus Psychrobacter; species Psychrobacter sp. CX16. The sequence continues at coordinate 43,375 of NZ_JBXYJF010000012.1, read as the reverse complement.
TTAGGTATTTATCTTCTGAGTTTTGAACAAAGGCATAACCTTGGTCAAGCAGGCGGGCAGGGTTTTGTATTAAGACTACTTGCTGATAATAACGCACTTGTTGGGCAGCATCAGAAAGCAGCTTACGACTGCTTTCTTTGGTGGTTTGATGCAGTGCATCAATCGAAGTGCTGGCACGTGATAAGTGGCTATAGCTCATTTGCTGAATGCGCTGCATGTTAGATTCGGTTGTCATGCTTGCTTCACGCAATTGGAACTTGGCGTGTTGCTCAATGCTATGAAAGTGGCGGTCACTTAGATGTTGCCAACGCTGCAGGTTATGGGTGCTTAGACTTTGGATGGATGAGAATTGACGCTCGGTACTCATAGCCGCATGAGTTAACTGCTGCTGGCTAATACGCTGAATGGCATCAGCATAGCCTTGAGTACGCTGCATCAGGCTGGCAAGGTGATTAACGATACCGGCAATCACCTTTGATGGCGTGTCAAAACTGGTATGCGCAATCTCATCTAAAATGACACTGTCACGTTCATGACCGATACCAACCCATACAGGAATAGGCTGTTCGGCAACCAAAGCAGCTAATTCATAATCGTTCAGATAGGCTAGGTCGCCAACTGCACCGCCGCCACGAATAATCACCATGACATCGGGCAGGCAATCGTATTCTTTTTTAAAGGTGAGCATGCCTTTGGTAATGGCGTGACGTATCTCTTTGGGCGCATGATTGCCTTGGAATGTGGCATAATGATAGTGGAAGTGACAAGCACCGGTGCGCTGCAGCGTATCGGCATCGGCTCGGAAGTCGCCAAGTCCAGCAGCCTTTTTGGGCGCAATAACCAACACATGCTCAATATCAAATGGGGTAGGCACTTGCTTGTTTAAGCTGAGTAGGCCTTCAGCGCTAAGTCGTTCCAACATGGCTGCATATTGGCGAGCCAAGTCACCTAAGGTATAACTGGGATCAATGTCATTAATAGTTAATGAAAACCCGTAGAGCGGATGGAAGTTTGCTGTTACATTAAGTAGAACAGTAACGTCACGCTCTAACGCCATACCAGTAGCACGTTCAAACTTAGCCAATACACGTGCCGCTTTAAATCGCCATAAGTTACCTCGGCAACTGGCGATAACTTTGCCATCGTCGTCTTTTTCGGCCAGTTCAAAGTAATAATGCCCGCCCTTGCTGGACAAGTTACGAATCTCCGCTTTAACCCAAACGCTGTGGCTAAAAGTTTCTTTGACCACCAGCTCAACCGCTGCCAGATAATCGCTGAGTCTGAGTACCGTGTTTTCTAACTCATCGGCTACAGGATCAATTAGCTCATCGCTGTCAAATTTTTCGGCGTCAAAGCCTGTGTCAGCTGATGGGAGAGAGTCGAGGCGAGATAAGTCTGGCTTAGGCATAGTATCAGTCTGTATCAGAGAGGTGGATTTTATAATTATTATGCTTGTTTAATAAGCAGAAGGGTATTATAGCCAGTATGACATCAATCTCAACTTTTGGTTGTGGTAAGTTGCCATTATCAATTGATTATATTTGAAGTGAGAAAGGGATAGTTAATCTATGTTAGAAGTGATGAAGCGCGTCAAAAATAGGTAGCCTAATGGTAAACTTTGCAATAAATTTCATCTGCTTTTTCAGTCTGTTATAGAAATAAACGCCTGAATGTATTACAGTGGATGTATGACAACAACCGATTATATACTCCTCAAAAAGGACTTTAAAATGATAAATAACTATAATGCCGCCCCGCAAGCCTATAACTTCCCTCTTACCATTAAGCAGTTATTAAACCGCTCAAAAGTCACCTCTCAGAATGAAGAAATTGTTTATGCGGATAAAAAACGCATGACCTATAGCGAGCTGTTTACGCGTATTGCGAAGCTTGCAAATGTATTGGATAGTCTAAATCTTGAGAAAGGCGACGTGATTGCGGTTATGGACTGGGACAGTCACCGCTTTTTGGAATCTTACTTTGCGATTCCGATGTCGCAGTATGTGCTACAGACCGTTAATATTCGATTGTCCCCAGAGAAAGTGCTGTACACCATCAACCATGCCAAGCCGAAAGTGTTACTGCTAAACTCTGAGTTTGCGCCGATGGTGAAGGATTATCAGTTTGAGAACTCATCGATTGAGCATATCATTTGGCTTGATGACAATGGCACCAGCAGTGATGGGGTGTTTGGTATCAATCAGGAGCGTTTGCTTGGTGAATATGAAGCGCTGCTTGCCGATGCCAGTGATGAGTTTGAGTTTCAAGACTTTGATGAAAATACTATCGCGACTACTTTTTATACATCTGGCACCACAGGTAATCCAAAAGGTGTTTTCTTTAGTCACCGTCAGTTGGTGTTGCATGCATTAGCAGAAGCGGCAACTTTGGGTGTATTGCCACAGAAGCAAGGCTTAGTACTTGGTGATGTGTATATGCCGATGACGCCGATGTTCCATGTGCTGGCGTGGGGTTTTCCTTATACCGCAACCATGCTCGGCATGAAGCAGGTTTATCCGGGTCGTTATGCGCCTGATGTGATGCTTAAGCTAATTGAAACGGAAAAGGTGAGTATTACTCACTGTGTACCGACGATTTTGCAGATGCTACTTAAGCAAGCTGATGCAGAAGGCAAGCGCTTTAATGGTCTAAAGATGATTATTGGTGGGTCACGCTTATCTGAGGGCTTGGCAAAAACGGCGTTATCGGCAGGTATCGAGGTTTATACTGGTTATGGCATGTCAGAGACTGCACCGCTGATAAGTTTGACTGAATTTAGATCAGATGATCCAGAGCTGAGCCTTGAGGAAGATGCCAAACGCCGCAGCTTGACTGGTAAGCCTGTGATTATGGTAGAAGCCAAAATTTGGGATGGCGACGGTAATGCTCTGCCACATGACGGTAAGCAAACCGGCGAGCTTGTGTTACGTGCGCCTTGGCTCACTCAAAGCTACTTCAAAAATGCCGATGCCGGTGATGAGCTATGGGTAGGCAGCTATATGCATACTGAAGATATTGCGTTTATGACCGAAGATGGCACGTTAAAAATCACCGACCGTCTAAAAGATGTGATTAAGTCGGGTGGTGAATGGATATCTTCCTTAGAGATTGAGACCATTTTATCCTTGCATCCTGCAGTCGCTGATGTGGCAGTGATTGGTGTACGTGATGAGAAGTGGGGCGAGCGTCCACTGGCGGCAATTGTGTTGAAGCCTAACTGTCAGGATGTGACGGTTGAGGATATCAAAGCCATTGCCGAAAAAGCTGCTGAAAAAGGCATGATTCCTAAGTATGGTGTGCCAGAGCAGTATAAGATTGTTGATGATTTACCTAAAACATCGGTCGGTAAGCATGATAAAAAGCTGATGCGTGAGATGTTCGCGGGTCAAACGACTATTTAAGGTTTTTTTAAATTCAACTGGCTTTATTAAGCTGATGTTTGAACCCTTGAGTAATATTTATAAGCCGTGGTAGTGATGCTGCGGCTTTTTGTATAAAAGCCAATATGCTAGTATAGCCCCCTATTAAAAATGTGTCTGATAATGGGCAGTTATCACACTCAGAGAGGTTATGAGAAGTTAAATAACCTCATTATTAAGTCGTAAATTTATTCAAACAATCATCAGTTTTATCCTTTAATACAAATAAAGCTATTTAAACTGGGGCAAATATTCACATGCAAACTAATAACAAAAGTTCAGTAGCCAAGGGCAAAGAGGCTACTGATATCGCAGTGTCATCGCAGTCATCTGCATCTATCACAGAGCAGGAAGTATTGTTTGAGCTGATTCCTATTAAAGATGACTTACAGATAGGTCTGATTACTCTAAACCGTGAAAAATCATTGAATGCGCTGACCACCCAGATGTGTCAGCTGATGAGTGAGCAACTGGCGTTATGGGAGAATCAGCAAGATTTGGTTGCTGTTGTAGTGCGCGGGGCAGGCGAGCGTGCCTTATGTGCGGGCGGCGATATTCGCCAATTGTATCAAGCACGCCAGCAATGGGACGGTGAGGGCATTGCACCGCCTGAAGCAGTGGCCTTCTTTGCCAATGAGTACCATCTTGATACCCAAATGCATGAGTATTATAAGCCAATTATCATTTGGGGTAGTGGTATTGTGATGGGCGGCGGTATGGGCATACTGAGCAGCAGTAGCCACCGTATTGTGACTGAGACCACCCGCGCTGCCATGCCAGAGGTGAATATTGGACTGTTCCCTGATGCGACAGGCAGCTGGTTTTTACAAAGATTCCCAGCCAAGACCGGTTTGTTTATGGGATTAACCGGTGCGGATGCCAATGCTAATGATGCTTTACTGTGTAACTTGGCTGACTTTAAAGCCAGCAGCCAAGATTTTGATGTCATGCTACGCTGTTTGTGCGAAGCTGACTGGAGTAGTGTGCTTGCTGAGAAGAATATAAAAAATCTAAGAGCTAAGCTGCATAATGTTGCCACAAATACTCTAAATAAATTTAGCATCGAATCTAGCAAAAGCATCGAGTTTGCACCAAGCAATGTCGCAAAGTTTATGCCCTCAATTCAGCGGCTAATGAATTATGGTGGCCTAGATAAAATTGATGCTATTTTGCAATCAGACAGTAAGCTTGAGAAATTTTTCCCTAAATGCGCCGATAGCGATTGGTTTAAAGTAGCAGTCGGTAATTACCGTTACGGCTGCCCCGTAACCAAGGCAATTACTTACGAAATGTATCAGCGTGCGCATAATTTATCACTATCAGAGGTCATGGCATTAGAGGCCAATGTGGCACTGCATTGTGTGATCTATCCTGATTTCAGTGAAGGGGTGCGTGCGTTATTAATTGATAAAGATCGAAACCCACAGTGGAGCCGAACGCTCGATGAATGTTTAGATAGTGAAGGGCAGGCGTATATTCGAGGACACTTCGAAGATTTAGAGTAGGTCTAATACTTGTTGGTTAAAAAAGGGAATAGTAAATTTACTGTTCCCTTTTTTGTTGTGAATCGAATGGTTAAATTTAAACAATATTTACTGAATATCTAGGAAAAACGACGTTGCAAATAAAGTTTGGTCAAAAGATATGGTTTTATATTTTATACTAACCAAAAAGCTACTAAGCATTCCGTCGAAGTGATTAGAAATCTGATATCTTAAAGGTGTCGTCGTTAAAGGTTTGAACAACGATTGGTATAACTGTTAATATATAATCTAAGAGGTTCGAGAACAAAAACACAATAATTTAATTTGGAGATAATAATGATTACTCATGTCCCTGACGTCACCTTTAAAACCCGTGTTCGTGATGAGTCTATCGGTGGAGAAAACCCATTCAAATGGTATGACTTAACCACAGATGAGCTATTTGCTAATAAAAAAGTAGTGGTATTCTCATTACCTGGCGCATTCACCCCAACCTGTTCAACCAGCCATTTACCCCGCTACGAAGAGCTTTATGATGAGTTCAAAGCGCTAGGCGTGGACGAAGTGGTTTGTGTATCAGTAAACGATGCGTTCGTTATGTATCAGTGGGGACTAAAACAAGGCCGTGAAAAAGTATTCTTACTACCTGACGGCAACGGCGAGTTCACTCGTAAAATGGGTATGTTAGTTGATAAGAGCAACCTAGGCTTTGGCATGCGCTCATGGCGTTATTCGATGGTTGTCGATAACAAAGAAATCAAGAAAATGTTTGTTGAGCCAGGTTACGGCGACAACTGCCCAACCGATCCGTTCGAAGTGTCTGATGCTGATACTATATTAGAGTATCTAAAAAGTCAGAAGTAATGAGGCTAATAAGTGCTTAAATGGCTTAGCCATTAAGTTTTAATACTGATTGTCTTAATAATTCTGCAAACTGCATCGCTTTCATATGAGAGCGGTGCAGTTTTTTTATGATGGATGGTTTTAGGACAATTATTGCAAAAAAGTTTAGGGCGTGTGGAACATTCGACCATGGCACTGGCGGCGACTATTTTTTAGTCAATATGCAGTGAAATTTTTGACGCTTAGTCATTCTAAGTTAGACAATTTCGCAATATATTGGCAAAAAAGAGTCCCGCCCCTGAGAACGGATTAAGCAAAGCACTGCTTTGCCCGTTCGCAAGGCGAGAGCTGTGCTCGAGTGAGGCTGATGCTAAAATCGCCCCAGACGTTGTTGCAAACCTAGTCAAGGTCTAGACATTAACTACGGTTTACGCCTAGTCTGAAACAATTTTAGCTATCAGCAGTGCTAATTTGCGAATGTTCTACACGCCCTAAGCTAAACCGTGTTTATACTCAAAAATACGTAACAATTTAATTATCAACGTCTAATACTAACGATGTCTAATATAACTCACGATGTTTGATATAATATTAAGCTGTTTTTTTAGAGGAAGTAAAGGCCCATGCTTCGTTTTATTGCATGTCATAGCACCCTAATTATGCCACTGTGTGCTGTCGTGGGCTTTATCTCACCTGAACTATCCAATAGGGTCTTGGCTTATTTGCCAGAAGTACTGTTCTTTTTAATGTTTTTTACCTTACTGGGTATCGATCAGGGCGCATTATTGAAGCGTATCATTAGCCGTTATGTTTGGGTTTTTGCTGTACTGCAAAGTGCTGGCTTGACTCTATTATTAGTCTCTATTGCTTATCTGCTCGGTGTACATGGTGATTTTCTACTGGCCATAGCAGGGTTAGCGGCCACTGCGCCTTTGTTTGGGAGTGGTGCGCTGGTTAATGCGGTGGGCTTTGATGCGCTATTAGCTATGGCTAAAACCATTGCTGCTACTTTGGTGATGCCGGTTACCTTACTGGCAGTGCTATGGCTATTGGGTAATACAGACGCCCATTTGGATCTGGCAACTTACTTCAAGCGCTTGGTGATATACATCGTAATGCCTATACTGCTTGCAGTAGTGGCACGCCGTCTTATTGCACCAGCTACTTTGGCGCGCTATTATCCAAAAATAGCTCAGTTTAATATTTTGCTACTGCTTTTATTTCCACTTGGTCTCATGGCAGGGTTTCGTCAGACATTTGATAACAATCCTTGGGAGGCGCTGTCATTATTGACGTTAAGCTCGGTTTTGGCACTGTTCTTCTATTATAGTGCCTATTTTGTCTATCGACGTTTTGGCTATGAAAACGCCATTGTGGCGGCAGTAGTGTGCGGTGGTCGTAATGTATTGTTTGCTTATACCATCACCGTTCCGTTCATGGGTGCTTTGTTTTTACCGCTATTGGGTGCGTATCAGTTACCTGCGTTTTGTTTGCCGTTATTGGGCAAGTATATGGTCAAGCGCCATCGCCTCAAGTAAGGGAGTAGTAGGGTAGAGGCTGATGTCATGTTGTTCTTTAATACTGTGTACCATGTACTTGATGATTTCATTTGGTCACTTAGGTGAGCATACATTCACTCTAGCGGCGCCAATACACCTTAATAACTACCTCTGAGCGTGTCAGCCCCAATCTTGACTGTAATAGTCGGCGTAACTGCTTGGTGGTGCTGGCTTCAAGAGCACCCCATACTCGGTGTATATGTGTGGGGTTTTCATTTAAATAATCTGCCAAATAGGCGTCAATACGTCTAGCCAATGTCTCAAAATCCTCCTCATTCGTCTTAAGTGGCAAGATAATAGGTCTAGCGGTTAGAGTGTCGCTGAGGTCAGCTTGGTCAAGGTAATCTTGATCTGCCGGGTCTTGCGTAGTACAAATAATCAGCGGCGGTGTGGGATGTGCCCAAAGCTCTAATAATCTCGCTACTGTGGGTATTGAGGTTTCATCAGCAATCAATAGACAGCGCGTTGGCACGTTATCGTCACTGACTTTTGCATCAGTTGTTGAAAGGGTGTTTGTGCCACTATCAAGCACACCCAGATGAGTCAGTTTCTCTGGGATCTCACGTTTGGTTTTGATGATGTCTCCTGCTTGTAGTCCCATCGCCCAGTTTCCGCCTGGCGTATCACCATGAATAAAAATATCAATCCATGCCAATGATTTACTAGAGTCGCTCTCGTTTTGGTATGCCTTACGCAAGGTGTAATAACAGTGTTGGCGAACTTTAGCTTTTTTATTCGCAGTGTCTTTTGTGGTTGCAGACTGGTCGGTTGTGACTGCCGAATGCTCAATATCTACAGTATCGGTATTCGCAGTAATAGTGCGGTTAGTTACCGGTTCAAATGAAACAGGGTCAAAAGTCGCTAAATCAAATAAGTAGGCATACCCAGCCTCTTGAATTGGCACCGTATCTACTAGCTGTGGCTGATGGTGAGGGTCATCATGCTGCTCGTCCTGCTGCTTGTTTTCAAGAGGTTGTGATAATGGGCGTATGACCAAGCGCAGCATATTCTTAGTCACATAATAGCGCTCTTTTACCTCAAAGTACTTATCGGTTAGTTTGATGGTCTGTTTGCCAATTCGTTTATCTGCTTTTTGTTTAAGCAGCAAAAATTGTAGCTGTAACTCCTCTATGCGCTCGATAGGGGAGTCAAAGGCAATAAAATAACAAAGCTTTGCTGAGGTATCAGTGGCTAGCTGTGCCTGAATATCAAATCCTTGCTGATAGATTTGAATCAACTCTATCTGAGCGTCTTGCAGCTGTGATGGTTGTAGCTGATGGAACACACGTATTAAGTCAGACAAATCTTCAGTATGCTCTTCATTAATATGATTGAGGATATGCTGTGCTTCGGGATGATTAATAGGCGTCAGTGAGTGATGATGAACATCTGAAAGTGTGCTTGGGGAATTGATGGTTTTGGACATACAATCTCTCGATAAGCGTGTGTGTGAAGTCGTTTGTTATTTGGTTGATTATAATAGATAATGATTATCATTACTATAGAGCATTACTATAGAGCTTAGTACTAGGGACTCCATAATAATGAGAATTGTTTTTATTATCATTCGTAATGTATAATACATCGATTAGATGAATATATCTCGTATCGCTTTATTTCTACTCACTTTATTTTATATACGGCAATTCTATGTTACAAGCCCAACAGCTTTCTATTACTCGGCAAGGCAATACCTTATTAGACGATATTCATTGTCAGATTGTTCCCAATCAATTGGTGACATTAGTTGGACATAATGGGTCGGGAAAAACCACTTTAATTAAAGCGTTGGCCGGTGAGATGTCACCTAGTGCAGGGTCATTAAGTTTGGATGATATGCCGCTTAGTGCTTATGGGAATAAGGATTTAGCAAAAAAGCTGGCTTATTTGCCGCAGCAATTGCCTGATGCCGCCTCTTTTACTGTCAGTGAGCTTGTGATGTTAGGGCGCTATCCGCATCAAAAGTGGCTGCAAAAACCTAGCAAAATAGACCGTGATAAAGTCAATGAAGCGATGCGCTTAACCCAAGTTAGTCCCTTTGCTGATCGTATTGTCTCTACCTTATCAGGCGGTGAGCGGGCACGGGTATGGTTAGCGATGTGTTTGGCTCAAGATACACAGTATTTATTATTGGATGAGCCACTGGCGGCATTGGATATTCGCTATCAGGTAGAGGTGATGGCGCTGATCAGAGATCTGGTGAATGCACAAGGCTTAGGTGTGGTTATGATTGTGCATGATATTAATCTTGCTGCTCAATATGCGGATCGTATCATCGCACTCAAAGCAGGTCATATATGCCACGATGATACAGTGGTCAATATCATGCAGCCCCACGTGCTAAAAGATATCTTTAATGTGGATATGCAGCTATTAACCCATCCAGTTAATGGTCAACCTGTGGCAGTGGTGTAGTATGAAAGTCCCTATGTATTTTTCTCATAACAGGCCCTCTACCCCTAATAAAGCTGCTCCAGATACGCCAACTACCTTTACTTACGGTCTCACTAAAGCTAGATTCCCCTCCCTTATCACTACTAAATACACCGCTATTAAACAGCTGCTCACATTTGGCTGTGCTGCTTTAGCATTAGCAGGCTGCGCTCAAGCTGATAGTAGGGCGGATCCGGCCCCAGAACAAGCGGAATCGCATGCCGCTTCAGTTAGGGCAGATGCTGCTAAGCTTAATGTGGTGTCACCCGATTGGGGCGTAGCAGCAACGCTGACAGCCATGGGTTACCCACCCATTGCAACTGGAGATATCCGGGTCTGGGATCAATGGGTCGCTGAACCTAAACTACCAGATTCTGTGCATGATTTAGGTATACGCTACCTACCAAATGCTGAGCTTGCAGCGCAGTTGCCTGTCGATTTAATCATAGATAACTTTTTTTATGAGCACTCACGTGGGGTATATGGGGACGTCCCAGCTCAGTCGGTAATGTTTGCCAGTCAAGATGACACTGCTCAGTGGTCTAATTATGCAGCGCCGACTCGTGAGCTTGGCACGCTGATTAATAATCCAGCACAAGCAGAGCATTATATCGATGAGAGTCAGCGGCGTATTGAGCAGGCAGCAAAGCAACTACAGCAGCGATATCCTGCGGTCAAAAAGTTTGCTGTCGTTCAGTTTGTTGATGCCAATAATATGAGGATGTATTCAAACAATAGCTTGTTTAATGCGGTGCTCAATCAAATGGATCTTCAGTTGGTGGCGCTGGATAAAGGCAATAGTTGGGGATTTGTGCCCATCCAAATGGGGGATCTCACCCAGCTTGATTCTGATGTGTGTTTGTTGATAATTAGGCCGCTTAATCCAATAACGCAGCAACAAATCCAAGACAGTTTGGTTTGGCAGCGTTTGGGGTATGGTGTCAATCCTAGTACCTCTGCCAATAGTCGCTGTATGACTATTTTGCCGCCGATATGGATTTATGGTGGTATGGCATCACTCACAAGCTTGGCAGAGAATCTTGCCTCAGCAACTTTAGTTGGAGGCCGCGCGCATGACATCAAATAACCGTCAACCTAACCCAGAAACTACTCATAAAAAGTCTCAATCGTCTCAAACACAAGCAGTGGCAGATACCACGCTTACCGCCTCATCTTTGTCATCAGCAGTGGAGGTTAAGCATTGGCGGGCTTGGGCATTGTTATTGTTATTGCTGCTTGGCATTGGTGCTAGTAGTGCTGTCTTAATCAACACACTGTGGTCACAGCCCTTAATGGATCTGTTCAAACCAAGCTTTTCGCTTGATGTTGCGGACATGGCAATACAGCTAAAACTGGTTGCAACCAGTGTCGTGGCTTTATTGGCAGGGGGTCTGCTGGGTGTGGTCAGTGTGCTATTACAGCAACTGGTAAAAAACCCACTTGCCTCTGATACCACCTTGGCCATTGGTACAGGCGCTCAATTAGCCTTATTGGTCGCTACCTTGTTCGTGCCAAGCTTGGCCATTTATGGTGGTGTTTGGATTGCCTTTGTTGGTGCTTTATTTAGCTTAGCCTTGGTCTTTAGCTTATCGGCACCGAGTCGGTTTAATCCGCTGATATTAGTATTAGCCGGTCTAGTGGTCAATATTTTATTGGCCTCTATGGCCAGTACCTTGGTGCTGTTTTTTACCGAGCGCAGTGTGGGTGTGTTGTCTTGGGCAGCAGGGTTTTTGACTCAGAATAACTGGCATACCAGTGTGAAACTGGCAATTACAACCGCCGTATTACTGGCTCTTAGCGTGCCTTTATTAAAGCCATTAACGCTGATGAGTCTTGATGATATGCAAGCGAAGCGGCTGGGAGTGCCTATTAATGCTTTGCGCTTGGTGGTGATTGGCATCGCTGCTATCGTGACGGCGCTGGTCATTAGTGAAGTGGGCTTGATTGGATTTATTGGTCTGGCTGCTGCCAGTTTGGTCAATGCATTAGGTATTGCTCATATTGGGCGTAGATTGATCGCAGCCTTTGGATTCGGTGCTTTATTACTTTGGCTCACCAGTAATGTAGGGCTGCTTTTAGAGCCTGTGCTTGGTATGCCGATACCGGCAGGTTCTATCACCGGTATTTTAGGCGCACCACTGATTATTTGGCTTATTTTACGTCAAAGACGTCAGGGTGTGGCGCCGATTACCCCTATGCTAAGCCCGCAGCGTAAAGCAATTAGCTGGCATCTTTGGATAGTGGGATTGCTGCTGCTGATTGCGGTTGTCAGCATATGGGTAAAAGACATCTCAGGTATTACATTAAGTACCGATTGGGCGTTAACCAGTCAATACCGATTGCCGCGTACCTTCAGTGCTGCTGCTACAGGAGTGATGTTAGCGACAGCAGGGGTCTTATTACAAACGTTGACTCGAAACCCAATGGCCAGCCCTGAGGTGCTAGGTATTAGCTCAGGTGCGGCTTTAGGCGTGATTACTGGGTTTTTATTATTGCCTATGTTGGGTGTCAAAGCAGGTGCCCTGAGTTTGGTCGTTTCGGGATTAGCAGGAGCGATGTTAGTGTTGCTCCTCATTATTTGGCTGGCACGTAAAGTCACGCCTGCTTATTTATTACTGGTCGGTATCGGAATTGCCGCTATGATGGATGGCGTCATGAGCATGGTAAAACTCTCTGGTGACCCAAGGCTTGAAGCCATGCTCAGTTGGTTATCTGGCACGACCTATAGCGCCAGTCCAGAGACTGTCTGGTATTTGATTGTATCTGCTGCGATTCTTGTAGCGCTCAGTATGTTCCTGATTAAGCCTTTACGCATATTGGGGCTAGGCGATCCGGTTGCCCGTAGCTTAGGCGTTAAGGTGAGCGCTTATCGGTTGGCACTATTAATTGTGGTTGCTGCGCTTAGTACAGTCAGTACTTTGGCGGTAGGGCCACTGAGCTTTATTGGACTAATGGTGCCGCATTTAGCGACCTCTTTGGGCGCTGTTCAACTTGAAAAACAGTTGCCATTAGCAGCCTTATTGGGTGCAGGGGTGATGGTGCTGGCCGACTGGATAGGCCGTTATATTATCTTCCCTTATGAGTTACCGGCGGGCACCATTGCCGCCATTATAGGCGGGCTTTACTTTATATGGCTCATTCGCCGCAGTACGGTACACTCATAATGACAATAGCTCACCAAAAGCCTAACTGACCGTGTTAATAAGACAGCACGCCGCGGCCGCAGTTTTGCCAATAAGAAGCCTGCGGTCGCTGACAGTCTCAGATTTTATTAAAGTAAATGGGCGCTCCCATTTGGCCCAAAATGAGTTTAATTTGGTTTTCTTTCCTGACGCTTACTATAATAATTAGTTATTTAATATCAATAAGTTAGTAGAGATTAACTCTCTTTACTTTTCTAAAAAAATAATCCAATCTTTGGTTGACAGCAGATGCAATGTAAGTAAAAATACACTCAACAATTGATAATGATTATCATTACAATAAAAAGGATGTTTATGAGTAACATCATAAATATCCTTTTTTTAATGTTAAGTAGATTCTACTTTCATAAAAAAATGGCGTATGACTTATTCACAATTTCATTCGAGCCAAAGTTATCAAAACCATAATTTGCTAAAACCATATGGGATTCATTATGTATCTGTCTTTATCAGCAAAAAAAAGAAACAACCAAAGTTATCTACATCGTCAACATCAATTTGAATCTGAGGTACTAAGCTACCCTCGTAAATTGCCCTTTGCTATTGCGTCTGCGAAAGGTGCATGGATTACGGATGTTGAAGGTAATAAATATATTGATTGTTTGTCGGGTGCGGGAACATTGGCATTGGGGCACAACCATCCTGTAGTAACTGAAAGTATCAAGCAGTTATTAGACAGTGATATGCCTATGCATACTTTAGATATCACCACACCACTAAAAGATGAGTTTAGCGAGTTTGTGTATAAACTTTTGGCGACTGATGACGCAGAGTATCGCTTGCAGTTTTGTGGTCCTACAGGAGCTGATGCAGTAGAAGCGGCACTTAAGCTTGCTAAAAAAGTAACAGGACGCTCAGGCATTATTAGCTTTAGCGGGGGGTATCACGGTATGACACATGGGGCACTGGCGGTCACAGGCAATCTTAATCCCAAGCAAGGGGTGGAAGGATTGATGGGGCAGGTACAGTTTTTACCTTATCCTAATACTTACCGCAGTGCATTTGGATTGCCTCAACAGCAAAGCTTGTATGCCCATATGGCATATTTTGAAAACTTTTTGACCGACGTTGAAAGTGGGGTTACAAAGCCAGCAGCAGTGATTTTAGAGGTAATACAAGGGGAAGGCGGCGTAAATCCAGCGCCTATTGAATGGTTAAAACACGTCCGTAAAGTTACTAAAGAGCTTGATATCTTGTTAATTATAGATGAAGTGCAAACAGGATTCTGCCGTACAGGACGTTGGTTTGCCTATCAGCATGCAGATATTGATCCCGATATGATTGTGATGTCAAAAGCAATTGGTGGTGGATTGCCATTAGCCGTATTAGGCATCAAGAAACAATATGACAAATGGCAGGCAGGTAATCACTCTGGAACCTTTAGAGGCAATCAATTAGCGATGGCTACAGGGCTTGCTACCTTGAACTATTTAAAAGATAACGATATGGCAGGGCAAGCGGCGTCAATGGGTGATTGGTTTATGACCCAATTACAACAGCTACAACAAAGTGAGCCACGTATTGGTGATGTGCGGGGTAAAGGGTTGATGATTGGAATGGAGATTGTTAATCCACAATCACAAGAACAAGCTGATGGTAGTCATCCTGCAGATGGAGAGATGGCTGCAAAAATTCAGCAAGCTTGCTTCAAGCAAGGTTTAGTCATTGAAAAAGGTGGACGTATGGGGTCAGTGCTTCGTTTTCTACCCCCATTGAATATTACGGAATCTGAGTTAAACCAGGTTTTACAAAAATTACAGAAGGCCCTAAAAGATACCCGCTAAAAGTGGGCATCGAGCATAATATCTTATTTCAACACTTATTTAGTCATGACAGCCCTATAGCCGATAATGAGGAATGTTTTGCAAATTTTAACCCATAAAAGCAGTACACAATACCTTGCCGATATCCAGCAAGCCGGTCGTTTGATTAAGCAATGGCTGGATAAAAACAACCTATATTTAGGAGGGGATTGTGGACAATTAAAAGACGCACTTAATTTAAATATCACATCCCAAGGACGTGATATGCAGGCAATATTTGCAGATATAGAACAGCAACTGCTTCCTAATTGTGTCGCAACATCTCATACCCATTGTCTGGCGCATTTGCATCCACCGACTTTGGTTGTTGGTCAAATTGCTGAGCTAATTATTTCAGCCACCAACCAAAGTATGGATTCATGGAATCAAAGTCCGGCGGCCACTTATATTGAGCAAAAACTTATTGACTGGTTATGTCAGTTATGTGGTTTTCAGGCTCAAGCAGGTGCTGAGAAGGATAATGAGTTTGGTGGAGTATTTACCAGTGGGGGCACTCAGAGTAATTTGATGGGGTTGCTATTGGCACGCAATTGCTTTTATCAAAAGCAAGGTATTGATATTCAGCGAGACGGTCTTACTGGGCAAAAACCAGCGTTTATTTTATGTTCAGACCAAGCTCACTTTTCAATTGCCAAAAATGCTAACTTATTAGGGCTGGGAAGAAATTCGGTAAAAACCATTGCCACTGATGAAAAGGGGGTAATGGATATTGAAGATCTAAATTCAAAAATTCAGAGGTATGGTGCTGGCAACATCATAGCTATTGTAGCAACGGCAGGGACAACAGATGCAGGGGCAATAGACCCTTTGCCAACTATAGCAGGTCTTTGCCAGCAACATGATATTTGGTTACATGTTGATGCGGCATGGGGTGGGGCATTGCTTTTGTCACAACGATATCAAGATTGGATTGAAGGCACTGATCAAGCAGATTCAATCACTCTTGATTTTCATAAACACTTTTTCTTACCAATAAGTTGTGGCGCATTTCTGTTAAAAGACAAATATCATTTTAAAAGTATCCGTCAACACAGTGATTATTTAAATCCAAGCGATGATGATCAAGACAATATCCCTAATTTGGTGACCTATTCATTGCAAACCACACGTCGGTTTGATGCTTTAAAACTTTGGCTGGCCCTAGATTTGTTAGGGACGAATGGTTATGGCAGGCTTATTGATCAGTGTATTGATACTGCTCAGCAAGCAGCTGATGTGATTGAAATGCATCCAGATTTTGTTCTGGTTCAAAAACCTTTAATCAGTAGCGTCCTGTTCTATTATTTTCCGCATCAAATAGAATTAAGTCATGTTAATTCATTAAAACTACAGCCCATAGCAGCTACAGATAAACAGCCATCAAGGGATGTATTAACGGTGTTAAATAGAAAAATCGCTCAGCAGTTACTGATTAATAATCAGGCTAATATCGCGACGACTGAATATAAACAGCAATTTTGCCTTAAGTTTACGATTTTAAATCCTGAAACAAAGGTATCGGATATCAAAAATATTTTGGATGATATCAGCACAATCGGGCAAGTGATTATTAATGAAAACAATACTGATAAAAACAATTTAAAAAAATCTGAAGGATAAAGAGATGATTCAACAAAAAACACTCGATAGATTAGTACTTCAAAACCTAATTAATGCGTATGCGTTTGAAACACAGCTAGGCAAAGTGATTGATAGCCCGCAACAAACGACACAGCAAAAACAACTGGGTCAGGGCAAGCCTATTTTAGTGTTCACACTTGAACCTCTCAACATCACTATGGCAGTTGCCTTAGATAATGTAAGTCAGTTGGGTCAACACCGCCTAGCAGACACCCCTTCTATTTTAAAACAAAGCTCGTGGGAGAAATTGGCACCTGCCAGCCTTGCCGCTTTAATTATTGAAGACTTAACTTATCGTCAAAACAAAGAAACGGCTAGGGATGGCAGTACACTTGACGGCAATGGAGTGATGAAACGCTGGCTTGAGAGTTATGAGGGACTACAAACTATTCTGGCACATCGTAGCGATGAGATTGATGACATTGTGGAAGAGGATTTGGATTTTATAGAAACAGAGCAAAACCTAATCTATGGTCATGCTATGCACCCAACGCCCAAGGGCAGGGCGGGGTTCTATGATAAAGAGTGGGCAAAATATGCACCAGAGACACAAAGCCGAACTCAGCTACATTACTGGTTGGTAGATCCAAAGTATATTGCTGAAGATTTTGTCGATGGGGATAGTATAAGTGAGGCATTAAAAGCGAAGCTTATTGATAATATGACTAGTGACGCTAATAGTATGAGTCCCTATCAGCATGCGTTACTTGAGCAATATCCCCATTATAAGCTATTACCTTTACATCCATGGCAGGCAAGATTTTTGCAACAAGAAGAGTGGTATCAGCATTTGCTTGAGCATGGCGAATTGTTTGATATGGGTGAGATGGGATGGTATTTACACCCAACCACATCAGTACGTACATTGGCTGCCTTTAAGGCACCTTGGATGTTTAAAGTGTCGTTGTCGGTTGCTATTACCAATTCAGTGCGTATTAACTTACCTAAAGAATGCTACCGAGGAATGCACGCTTGCCGTATATGGCGTAGCGATTATGGTAAACAATTAAAAACTCAATACCCCAGTATAGAGGTGCTCAATGATCCTGCTTGGATTGCTCTAACTATAGATGGCTCTATTGTTAATGAAACCATCTGTATTTTACGTGACAATCCTTTTGATGCTAAGACCTCCGTTACTAATTTAGCAAGCTTGAGCCAAGACCATCCAATGCGTCTGACCAACCGCTTTGCCACTTTATTTAAAGGTATTCATAAGCGCACCAATGAGCCTCTACCACAAATTGCACGCCAGTGGTTTGATACTTATTTACAGGTTGGTTTTGTGCCACTTATTCAGATGTATTATGAGCAAGGCATAGGTTTTGAGGTGCATCAGCAAAATAGTCTAATTGAATTAAAAGACGGTTATCCCACTAAGTTTTGGGCACGTGACAATCAGGGCTTTGGTTATATTGCTGAGTATGCGGGGGCCTTGGTTGATGCCAATCCGCAACTTATCAGTGAAGCGGAATGTGTGATTCCTGAAGATTTTGCAGATTCACGAGTGGTCTATTATTTAGTCGGTAATAGTATCTTTGGTTTAATTACTGCTATTGCCCGTACAGGCTTGGTAAGTGAAGATATGCTTTTGGAGCAATTCAAGCAATGTCTGATGACACTTGAACAGCAGTATCCACATCGCTCATTGTTTGACTTGCTATTACGTAGTCCTACTTTACCTTTCAAGGGAAATTTATTGACACGGTTATATGCGTTAGATGAATTAACGGCACCTGTAGAAACACAGTCAGTTTATGTTGATATCCCGAACCCATTAGTGGCCAGCTAAAGTAACTAGATTATAAATAACGTTCATAAAATAATAAATGTGGGGTGAATGATGTTAGATCTTATTGGAATAGGTGTTGGGCCATTTAATTTAAGTTTGGCGGCGTTATTAGATAAACAGCCAACATTAACGGGCAAGTTTTTTGAGCAAAAGCCAAACTTTGATTGGCATAAGGGAATGATCTTGCCACACACCACCTTGCAGGTTCCGTTTATGGCAGATTTGGTGACACTCATTGACCCCACTAGTCGGTATAGTTTTTTAAACTATTTGCATCACCATCACCGCTTATTAAAATTTTATTTTCTTGAGGATTTTAAGATTTTCCGTCAAGAATATAATCACTATTGCCAATGGGTAGCGGGGCAGTTAGACAGTTTGGTATTCGATGCTCAGGTACAAGATGTTACACGCATGGAGGATCGGACAGGATATATCGTGCGTGTCTATGAACAAGGAGACATTAAAACCTATCATGCCAAAAATATAGTTATTGGCACAGGCACGCAAGCTACTTTACCAGCGGTATTACAGCCACTAGCAGACAAAGCTCCACACCGCTGTATGCATACAGCAAACTTTGCAAATCACTTCAATTATGAGCAAATAAACCAGTCAGATACTCAGCCTAAGGTATTGGTATTGGGCTCGGGGCAGTCTTCTGCTGAAGTGTATCGAGCTTTGTTAGATCAGCAGTTTGATGTGCATGGTCAGCCAAGGTTCCAGTTAGATTGGTTGACCCGTTCAGCGGGTTTTTTCCCAATGGAGTACTCTCCATTAGGGCTTGAGCATTTTAGCCCTGCTTATACCGATTATTTTTATCATTTGCCAGATAGCACCAAGTATTCTGTATTAAAAAAACAAGATCTTCTTTATAAGGGTATGGGGTTTAGCACGATTAGAGATATTTATATCCGGCTTTATGAGCGTAGTATTGCTAATCAGCCAACCTATTCAAACTTGCTTGCACACTGTGAAGTGATGGATGCAAAAACTGTGAACTCTGGTTCTGACGATGAAAATACTCGTGATATAAAACTAGAATTAACTATAAACCAGCGTGAGCAGAAGCGTCAGTTCATAGCTCAATATGACTGCGTGATTGCTGGTACAGGCTATCGTCATGGACTCCCCAGCTGTTTAGGTCCTTTACAGCCAGATATTGAATATGATGAGTTTGAGCAACCTAAGATTAATTTAGATTATACCTTGGTATTTAAAGACGCTATGCAACCGCAAACACAACAACACAAACAGCAAGATGTTCAAGAGAGTGGGGTAGTGGGGCAGGTTTTTGTACAAAATCAGGAAATTCATTCACATGGTATAGGTGCACCAGATTTGGGTCTGGGCGCGTATCGGGCAGGATATATTATTAATCAATTGCAAGGGGAGCAGGTATATGACACCGAAGCACTTACAGTATTTCAAGGATTTGGTGTTTCACAGAACCAATTATCGTTGAGTAGTTAGTCTTTAAATAGCGAACCCTAAATAGGCTACCTTAAATCATAAGCGTATTAACAAAATACTTTTGAACCTAACCATTTATTCAGATTTTTATTAATGATATATCAGTTATAGGACCGTATATATGCCAAGCATTGCTCAAAGTCTACCCGATACGTTCTCCGTTCATGTCAATCAAAAACAGTTTGGCTTACGTCCCGTAAATTATCCTGAGGATATGTCTTTATTGTACCGCTGGATGCATGCTGAACATGTAGTGGATCAGTGGCAACTGCATTTGCCAATGCCACTATTAAAGGTGCATTTTGAGAAAATGATTGTCGATGACCATCAGCGTCTCTACATTATATTATGTGATAACAAACCCATCGGTTATACCGAGATTTACGAAACTTATCGTGATCGATTGTCTTTATACTACAAAGCAAAACCTACCGATATGGGATGGCACATTTTACTCGGTGAATCAGATGCTGTGGGACGGGGTTATTTAAGACCGATAGGAATGATGATTTCTCGATTTATTTTTGAGCATACCGATGCTAAAAAGATTGTCACCGAACCTGATAGTAAAATTGAGGTGTATAAATGGGTGGCAGATAGCTTTGCTTATAAAATTCAGCGCTTGGCTGATATGCCTGAAAAAAAGGCAGCTCTTTATTTTTGTCATCGTGATGAGTTTTATGATTCTAGAGGCTATTTAGGTTTTTATGGCGAAGCCTCAGATTCTTGATGTCAAGCTAAAGTGAGCAGTGTTTTTTTTAATTTGCTCCAATGTTCTTGCATTATATTGGTACTGAAATCTTATCATGACAAATCTTTTAAAGCAGCGCCCTTTATCCTCTAAAAAGCGCCCCTCATCCCAAAATAGCCCCCCTGAGTTGCTGGGTGACAGCCAAGTACGGCGTGTACTATGGATCTTATTGCTAGGGGGTACGGTGGTTAGCTTTAGTAATAGTGCTTTAAATCCTGCTATTCCCGTATTTATGTCTGTGTTTTCAGTGGATATTGTGATGGGTGGCTGGGTATTAAATGGTTATGTGCTAGCGATGAGTGTGGGGTTAATGCTCAGCGGCTACTTGAGTAAAGTCTTTGATTTTAAGCGGATATATGTCGTTGCTATTATCGGATTTATGGCAGGGTCGCTTGCAGGTATGTTGGCAACCAGTATGGCATTTATTATTGTGGCAAGAGCCATTCAAGGGCTGGCAGGTGGTTTGATTATTCCGTTATCAATAGGTCTACTGTACCAAATATATCCAAGCAACAAGCAGGGCCGCGTTATGGCATTGTGGGGGATTGTGATTATGTTGTCCTTAGCCATAGGCCCCTTAATGGGTGCTTATTTAGTGGCACATTTTGAGTGGTGGACTTTATTTGCTATAACGCTACCGCTTAGCGTACTGGTGGTCGCTATGGCGGTATGGTGGATGCCATCATTGCCTGAGTCACAGACTCAAAAAGAGCAATATAGAGATAGGTCATTTGATATGGCAGGTTTTATTGCTTTAGTTGTATGGCTGATGGCACTAACATTATGGCTCAATGCGTTAAAGTCGCATCTAGAGATTGGCGCATCGAATGGCTTTATTCAAGGGATGTCTGTGGTTGCATTTTTTGTGACTGCTGGGATTTGGTGGCGCTATGAGCGTAAGCATTCAAGTCCGTTACTTAATGTGAGTTTGTTTGCTAATAAAACATATTTGCACAGCATTATTTTAAGTATCACCCAAACACTTGGATTGATGATGGGGCTCTTATTCCTTCCTATTATTATCCAAGAGGTGATGCATAAAAGTGCGATGTGGACAGGTGTGGTGTTAATGGTGGCAACCTTAATTGCCAGTATTACGACTCATATTGCTGGTAAAGTTGTTGATAGATATGGTGCTAGAAGCATTGGTAGTGCGGGTGTCATCATTAGTGGTGTAGCAATGTTACTGCTCGCTGTTTGCTTATTTGCGCCTAATATATGGCTGATTATGCTGATTATGAGTATACATGGTGTGGGTGTGGGACTGGCTTATTTGCCAACCACAACCGTAGGGCTAGGCAGTTTGGATAAGCATCTGGTGACGGATGGTGCAGCGCTAAATAACATCAGTAGACGCATCATATCAACAATCTTTATCACCCTAGCGACCTTATATATCAATGGTGGCGGACTGGGTCTGTTGGCTCACCTCTTACCAAGTTTAAGTATGGCTGACTTGATTACCAGTATATTTCCTAATGGGTTACCTAATCTATTATCTAATCCGCTAATAGCATCTATGCAAGAGGTCTTTTTAGGGCTGGCGGTTATGCTGTTAGTAACCTTCATTTCCGCACGTAAATTACCCTAGTTAGTTTTTATAGTTAAAGTCATGATTAGCATTTTATTATTTATATATGTAAATAATTATCATTAGTATCTTTATTATTGTTTATCAAAAAAACATTAAATCAAAAAAACATTAAATCAAAACAAAATAAATGAGGCACATACCTGTCTTCATAAAGTTAATTAGGGAGTTATCCATGCAACAATCAAAGCATATTAGCATTTCAAAAAGTGTTGATAAACATGAGCAGCAATCTACAGATTTCTTAAAGGCAACTTGGCCTTGGCAAACCCAGCTAATAAAGCATGATTTAAAGCAAACCAAAGAGGACAGTAGTACGTTTGATAATAGTAGGGCGGGTGTACAGCCAGAAGTGCCGAGAGTATTGTCTAAGATGCAGATGCAGCAGATAGAACAGCGTGTCATCAAACAATTATTACAAGCGTTATTGTTTGAAGATATTTTGGATTATCAGCACAGCCCGGTAGCATCAAGTGAAACCAATGCTTTGCATTCCAATACGCTACACACTTTTATTATTAAGGCATCTAATGAGATTAGCTATGTGGCTGAAGGTTATATCCATTATAGCTTTGATTTGATTCGCTTTAACGACGTAGACGTGATGCGTGTACAGCAAGAGGAGAAGCAACCGGCAACATTAGAGGGCATTATTAATGACATTATATTAAATATTAGAGCCTCTTCTGTTTATCCAAACCAAACCAATACAGCAGATGATCAGTCACCCAAGCTAGTAAATTCTTTTATTAAAGAGCTGCGTCATACCCTAATCAATGAAATACAGGCGCAAGCAATGACCCCTTTTATGCCTACTGATATTAATATATTGACTTATCCTCAGTTGGAGGGCTACTTGATGGCAGGGCACCCCTATCATCCCTGCTTTAAATCACGTATTGGGTTCAATATTAATGACAATTATCAGTATGGCCCTGAGTTTGCCCACGATGTGCCTGTTGTATGGTTAGCGGTAGATCGTAGTTTACTGGTAAGTAATAGTGTTGAATCGGTGGCTATTAACCAGTGGATAAAGCAGTATTTGGGCGATAATGATTATTATAAGTTGACGGATAAGCTAAAAAACGTGGTTGATGATGAGAGTGATTATGGCTTGATTCCTGCGCATCCTTGGCAATGGCAAAATACACTTATTTATGCCCTTCAGCCTTTATTGAATACTCAGAAGGTTATTTATTTGGGTCCAACGTTAGCAACCTATCACGCTCAGCAGTCGATACGGTCACTGACGATGCTGTCGGAGGATAAGCATTATCTGAAACTAAGTATGCATCTAATTAATACTTCTAGTACTCGGATACTTGCCAAGCATACGGTGATGAACGCTGCCATAGTGACCCAATGGCTTAACCAATTAATTGCAGAAGATGAGACAGCACAGTCACTAAATATTGCATTTTTGGGAGAGACGATGGGTATCAGTTTGGATCATGAGACGTTACGTGGACAAGGCTATCAACATCCAGATATTTATGGTGGACTTGGTGCAATTTGGCGAGAAAATGTCAGCCAGTATTTAGAAGCCAATCAGCAAGCTTATCCTTTAAACGGTGTGAGTTATATTAACGCTGACGGCAGTTTGCTTATAGACCCTTGGATACAACAATATGGTATGGAGAGTTGGATTAAGCAACTGATTAAGGTAACGACATTGCCTATTATTCATATGTTATTTGCTCATGGTGTCGCACTTGAATGCCATGCACAAAATATTGTATTGGTACACGAAAATGGCTATCCGATTAAAGTGTTATTAAAAGATTTGCATGATGGTATTCGTTATTCCCCTGAGCATCTGACAAGACAAGATTTGCGTCCCCAATTCTACAGCTTACCTGCTGCGCATGCGGCCTTGAACAGAGGTTCATTTATCGAAACTGAGGATACTGACGGTATTCGTGATATGACAGTGGCTTGTTTATTTTTTGTTGCCTTTGCAGATATGGCTATTTTTATGCAAACACATTATGACTATCCAGAGCAGCAGTTTTGGCAACAGGTGGCACAGTGTATCAAAGATTATCAACACGCCCATCCAGAGCATCACGCCCGCTATAAGTTATTTGATTTCTTTGCTGAGCAAACACGTATAGAGTCTTTGGCCAAAAGGCGTCTGTTTGGTGATGCGGTATTTCCCATTAAATATATCAATAATCCACTATATAAAGTGGTAAGTAGTGAGTAGGAATGCTGCCAGCAATATAAATCCATAACCAAAAGACCCTTTATGATTGATAGCGAAAGAGATGAATGTGATGTTGAGCCTATTTCCAGTACAAACAAAAAATCATTTAACGGCTATAGAAACGGCACAGTGGCGATTGATAAATCAATTACTAGAGTGTTGCCAACTTGAACAATGGTTAAATTCTGACGATGTCATATTAACCAATAGCCGTGAATATATCGCTAAATTATCTCAGCAACTTACTCAGAAACTTACTAAGCAACCGACTCAGAAAATTAAAAACAATAATCTCTGTTATTCTGATAATCAAGAGGATGTATATGTCCAGCTGCATCAACTGACGGCAACTTATAATAAAGAGTTTACCGATGCACTATGTAAAAATGATACACCATTGGTGGTTATTATGTTGCCTAATGATGAACAGTTACTGCTGTTGATTCATTCGCGGTACAATTCAACGTGGCAATTAAAGGAGGCTTGTTTGCCTGTTTTGTACTCGGACTCCAACCCTTACATAAAGGAGGGGACGGGTGCTGAGATGAACAACTCAGACAATAATATGGCTCAAACTGATACTATGTTTGATAGGCAGTTTCAGGTGATTGACTCAGCTGAGCTATTGCTGTCGCTGTTATTATTAGCCATGGATAATGCAGAAGATAAGCTACCAGAGGGGGGAGTCCTCAAATTAAAAGAGAGCTTAAAAGCTTCATTTTTGGCACTACAGTGGTCAGCGCAAGCGGATATAACCTCGTTGGTCTATAACCAAGAGCATTGGTATCAAAGCCTTATTGCCTCTGAACAGTGGGCGTCTTTGACAGACCGGCCTTTTCATCCTTTAGCCAAGGGTAAGCTTGGATTTAATCAGCAGGATTATCAGCAATACATGGCTGAGTTTGGTCAGCCTATTTATCTGAATTGGGTGGCAGTGGATAAAAACCACCTTATGTTTTCTGCTGTATTAGAGCAAAGTGAAAATAGTAAGACACCTGCACAATACCTACTTAATCCGCAGCAATACCAAAGCTTAGAGCAGGAGTTACAAGCGCGAGGGGTGCTTGATAGCCATATTGCGATTCCTGTACACCCTTGGCAAATGGAAAATGAAATTGAGGCGTTTTTTAGTGATGATTTATCAAAAACAACAGTCGTGAAACTACGTTTTAATCAGCTGGTAAGTCATGCAAGCTCATCCATGCGAAGTATGTTG
The DNA here is from genome assembly GCF_057396245.1 of Psychrobacter sp. CX16. NCBI lineage: Bacteria > Pseudomonadati > Pseudomonadota > Gammaproteobacteria > Moraxellales > Moraxellaceae > Psychrobacter > Psychrobacter sp. CX16. The sequence continues at coordinate 17,962 of NZ_JBXYJF010000012.1, read as the reverse complement.
TTATGCACCAATACGCCCTATAGCATTAAATTACCACTAGGAATATATGCGTTAAATTCCAAGCGATACTTGCCAGCTTTAAAGCTTATCAATGCAGAAAAAAACCAAGCATTGCTAGCACAAGCCCAGCTTCGTGATGTTGTTTTAGGTCAACAAATGTGGCTATGGGATGAGCGTATATGGTGGGGTTATATGCCGCCTGAACACCGTCATGATAAAAGCTCAACTAACCCAAGCTTTTATCAAGAAAAGCCCACTCATTTAGGGGTGTTGATACGTTGTCTGCCCAATGAGTTATGCGATGATTCTGTGCGTCTATTGCCCATGGCAAGCTTAGGTATGTTGGTGCATCAGCAACATACCTCTCACCATATTTTTGATGAGCTGTTAGAGGATTTTGACAATTATCAAATAGATACAGATATAGAGCAAGAAGGTATAGATTCTCAGTACCAAAGTGAGCAAATGAGTACCACTCACATTCACAATCAGGCACGTGTTATGAACTGCTTTGCCAATCTTTGTCAGGTATTTTTGGGCACTATGCTGCGCTGCATCCGTCTTGGATTTGTGCCTGAGTTACACGGCCAAAATGTGATTATGGTCTTAAAAGACAATCAATTTAATGGGCTGTTATTACGTGATCATGATTCGGTACGTATTCATCTACCTTGGCTTGCTCGGCATCAAATACATGATCCCCAGTATCTAAGCCCGCCTAATTTTAGAAATAGATTATACAGAGATACCCCTGAGGCATTGATATTTTATTTACAGTCCTTGGGTATATTGGTGAATATTCGTGCCATTATTGAATCTTTAGCAGCTCATTATGATTTGGCTGAGGTTAGGTTGTGGGCAACAGTGAGAGAAATAATAGAGCAAACACTGGAACAGTTAGAATTTGATGACGATCAATACCAGGTACTTAAGCAGAACTTGTTAGACAGCCCTTTTTATCCACATAAAACTTTAATGTTGCCTGTCATTGAAAGAGGGCAACAAGCACATGGCAGTATGCCAGCAGGTGAGAGTGTGGTGACAAATCCCATATCCGTACAAGCGCTTAGTGATCGTCAACCTCAGACGCATAGCAAAAATTAAGGACAAAGAAATGACAAATTCTGCCATAGACTCGCTTGTTGCTGCGTATCGAAAGATTGATAGTTCAACCATAGGTCATCTCACTGAAGAGGGATATTTAGCTGGAATAACGCCACTGCAAGCCTGCACTCAAGGTCTAGCGGGTCGAGTGGTAACGGTACGTCTGAATTCAGACAATACCGACGTAATTAATAAAGCATTACGATTGGCACACCCCAATGACGTGTTGTGTATTGATGCACAGATATTAGGGGATAAAGCATGTTGGGGGGCTTTACGCACTTGTGCTGCCATATATGAGCAGTTAAGTGCGGTCATCGTATTAGGAAAAGTGACAGATTCTATGGCACTGAAGCAACTGGATTTTCCTGTGTTTGCAACGGGGGTTAGTGCTTTGACTACCTATAAATCTCAGGGTGAACAGGGTGAGATACATTGTGATTTGAACTACCAAATAGGTGATAGCAAGACGATTGCTATAAGTTCAGGAGATGTGGCAGTGATGGATAGTGATGGAGTATTTATCCTGCCATTACCACTTGCACATTCTTTACTTAGAAGGTGTCAACAAAAGCAGCAAAAAGACGACGCAAAACTGCAATTATTTATGAGTGCTTATCAAAATAATGAACTGGATCAGCTGGTTAAAAAACTTGAAGCTGATAACAAGAATTAAAGAAATTGCCAAAATGTTTCATAAAACTATAGAATTAATAATGATTATCATTTAGAATAGCTTTTGTATTTAAAATTACGTATTTAATACCTTTTTAATTCAAATAGTATTAATTGTAACAGTATTTAGTAACCTGCTTTATTAGTTTTAATCTCGGAAGGACAGGTTGCGATTTAAAAGATAACTTTGGTTGGTCAGTCGATTATCTGCCAGCAAAACTTAATAAGCCCAACAAGAGGAAATTATTCCATGAAGAATCATCACCTTGCATTATCTGTTCTAAGTTTATGTATTAGTCAGCAACTTTATGCACAAACTGATGCGAATGTTACCTCAGCTCAAAATGATACGACTTCTCAATCAAATTCGATGACCACTAATGCAGCTAAAGTCACTAACTTATCAGCTGAGGAAGCGGCAGATATTCCAAGTGCGACACTTGATACGGTGGTGGTAACAGGATTCGCAAAAACAGGGACGGTACTTGCACAAAAAATCAGTGAAATGCCGGCGGTGACTCAGGTTATTAGAGAAAAAGATATACATGCTCAAGCTGTGGGCAGCCGTACCACCGGTGATATATTGGCACAATTAATCCCAAGCTTGGGTACCAGTAGTGGTGGAACAAGTAACTATGGCACCACCATGCATGGTAGACCAGTTCAATTTTTATTAAACGGTGTGCCATTAACAGGGTCACGTAATTTATCACGAGAGCTAAATAGTATTGATCCGGCGCAACTTGAGCGAGTAGAAGTACTATCAGGGGCAACCAGTATTTATGGTTCAGGCGCTGCAGGCGGCCTCATTAACTTGGTAACCAAGTCGGTGGAAGGAGAGGGGTTTCAAGGTCAAACTCGTATCGGTATGAGCGCTGCTCGCGATTTTGACTCTGATTCACTAGGCTATAATGTCGGTCAAACTCTAGCCTATGGTGGTGATAATATCTGGGGGCGCTTAGATGTTGATTATGAGGACAAGGGCGGGCAATTTGATAGTCATGGCAATCGTATTAGCCCAGATGTTAACCAGACCGATCAGCAAGATACTCAGTCGCTTAGTGTGAATGCGAATGTGGGGGCAAATATTGATGAATCGCAAAGCCTAAACTTAGCTGTCACCTATTACAATGATGAACAAGACACAGATTATGGCCCAGATTATGGCGATAATTTAGAAGTATTATTTGGCGCTACACCTTCACTGCGTGCTATCGATGGGGCGCACATTGAACATGAGCCAAGAACCCGTAAAACCTCAGTTAACCTGAACTATAATAATAATGACTTTCTAAACTCTAATCTAAGTATTACGGGGTATTATAGAGATGAAAAAGGACGGTTTTATCCATCTGGTAAAGACGCAAGCACTCAGGCAATCGGTGAATGGGTAGCCAATGGGTTAGCTGATAGAGATACGCTGAAAAAGTTAGCAGGTGCCGCTGTGATTGCGACACAGTCAGAAGCAGATATCGAAGTGAAGGGTGTACGCGCCGCCATGCAAACTGAGCTTGATATTAAAGATATGCCAACACTTATAAGCTACGGCGCAGATTATGAGCGTGAAGAAAGTGAGCAGACGTATTATGGTCAAGATTTAAATAAATTTATGGCCAGCAATGGTTTAGTAGCTGAACCCAATGGCCGTACTTACTATGGTGGGCCAGATACGACTATTGATAAAATTGGTGCATTTGTCAACGCTGATATAGATTTTACAGATAAGTGGCATGCTAGCGCAGGGGTACGTTATCAAAAGCTCAAATCAGATACCGATAGCTTTACCCCCATTTATGAGCAGATACTAGAAGAGTATTTTCACGACCCCCGTATTGCCCCTGTAGCAAATGCATATGGTATTGATTACCAAGCAGGCAGAGTAGAAGCTGGTGATACTGACCATCATAAAACCTTATTTAATGTCGGCACCAGCTATCAGATTACGCCAGAAGATCAAATCTTTGCCAACTTTTCACAAGGCTTTACTACTGCTGATATCCAGCGTGCCCTACGTGATGTTCGTTCAGGTTTCGTTGTTAACTCAGATAATGTGCAGCCGATTGAAGTGGATAACTATGAGCTTGGGTGGCAAGGCACGCACGGTAATACCAATGCTAAGTTGAGCGGATTTTATAATGAATCGGACAAAACCGTTCGATTTACAGATAATTATACGGTTGAGGTTGTGGATACCGATGAACGTGTCTACGGAGCAGAAGCTTCTATTAGCCAAAAGTTAAGTGACAACTGGCAACTGGGTGGAACATTAGCTTATACGCGTGGTCAATACAAAAAAGATGGCGACTGGTTAGAGCTTGGTGCGGATCGTATATCACCGTTTAAAGGCACGGCCTATGCGCAATATAACTTCAACAATGGCAGTAATATCCGCTTGCAAGCACTGGCTATTGATGGCACAGACAAAGCTTATAAAGATCAGCGCAAAGACCCTGATGCCAAGGCAAATGAAGTATCAGGCTATGCTACCTTTGATTTGGTAGGTCAGGTGAAACTGCCTAAAGGACAAGGCACAGTCGATTACGGGGTATACAACTTACTAAATAAAGACTACTTGAACGTTTATCATCAGACGACCTATGGAGCTATGAACCGTCTACCCTCACAAGGTACGACTTATGGTATCAGTTATACCATCGACTACTAATCTTAATTGAGATTATTCATAAAAAAGAGGGCGGTGATGAACTGACCTACAAATGTTGGTCGTTTTAATTTAAAACAAGGACTGAGTTCTGTATTACACAGGCTCAGTCCTTTTAATTTGAGTCGAGTACGCTCATTATTCTAGTAATGGATATGCTCATGAAACAGTTGCTCTAATTGCACAAGCTCTAGCTTTCTCGCCGCTACCTAACAAAAGTCGGCACTAAAAATTATGGATTTCCGTATATTACAAGCCAATGAATAGTTCGAAAGATATAAGCATGAGATATTTAAACCGTCCCGACTATAACGGAAAGAGTTTTACTTCAGTTAGGTAGCAATGCCAGACGAGAGCTGTGTTCGAGTGAGTTGCTACTTCAACATCTCTCACCTACGTTTGAACACAGCAGGGCTGGTTGTATTTGGCTGGAGTAAAAAATTTGTACACCAAAGAAGTGGTCGGTTACGCCATGAATAAGCGCATGATGGCTAATTTGGTGTGTAAGGCCTTAACGATGGTGATTAGTAACAAACGTGCTTATCGTACATTCAGATAGAGCAGTCAATACTGTAATAATAATTATCGTAAAATAATCCAAAAACATGAATTCATAGGCTCAATGTAACGTCGTGGCAACCCTCTACAGGCATAGCCTTCCACCATGCACTCGGTTATGTGTCCTCAGACACTTACTTATCCTCTCTCATATGATAAAGCGCCAATAGAAAGCTTCCTTATCCTAAATTCAAGTCACTTAAAAAAGGACATAGTAATGAATAGCGTCGAAGTATTTGAAGGCGATAGAGCCACGCACTATGATAATTTTGTGGAGACATGGATACCTTGCTATCACAAATTTGTTAGTTTACTGCCAGACTTATTACGTTCTCATCAAATAGGTCATAATGAGGTTCTTATAGCAGGTTGTGGCACGGGTAATGAAATCAAAGTATTGGCTGAGGCGTCATCAGATTGGCAACTCACAGGTATCGACCCGTCTCCAGACATGGTAGCGCAGGCGAGACAAAAACTAGCAGATTATCCTAACGTCAGTATAGTCGAAGGCGTGGTTGCCGACTTACAAAGTGCTAGTGTTGAGGTCGATGCTAAACAGTACGATGCCGCTACATTATTACTAGTGTTACACTTTTTGGAGGACAACGGCGACAAGTTGGTATTATTAAGAGACATAGCCACTCGGCTTAAACCACAAGCACCGTTGATTGTTTTTGATATCAATGGTGACCAAAATCATATCAAACAGAATTTATCGGTTCTAAAAAAGCTGCTACCTAGCGATATGGATAAAGACGTCATAGCATTTCGTTTAGACCGTCTTGAGAACAAGCTGCATCACGTATCCGGACAGCGGTTTACTGAGCTGTGTAGGGAAGCAGGTTTTGATACGCCGATACGGTTTTTTCAATCAACGATTTATATGGGTTGGCTGTTAACAAAGAAATAAGTCATTTTTATCTGACAAGATGGGAACGGAGTCGCCACGGAAGTAGGAGCCAGTCATTGCCACAATATGAACACTGGTTGTAGTCATGATGGTATCTAAGATAGCACCTAATCGGTTTAAGTCATCTGCTGATACATGATGACAACTAAATACCAAATATAAATATTGTGTACCATAATGTGCACCATAAGAAGCTATTTGATATTTGATTTTAGGAAGACAATAGCTCCCGCTAAATATAAACAATCATTTTTTGCACAGGTATTCTCTTAAACCCATAAGTAAAAATACTGCAAAAAAACGATAAGTAGTGTATTTGGAGCTGTAGTAGATAAGCACTATGTTTTAGACTACTACAATGAAGTTAACCCGTTGTAAATTAAGTAAAAAAGTACAGTTAAGGCTAATTGAATATTTAGTACTTGAAATAACAGACCGTTCAGCGGCTGATATACTCGGTATACAACCAAATTCATCTATATTATTCTATCGAAAGATAAGACTTGTTATTGATTATTATCTATCACTTGAAGCTGATGAAAGCTTCGATGGTGAAGTCGAGTTACTTGAATTTAGACTATTTCAGCAAGTTAGTATACTAAGGCCATTAGCCTATAAATTAAGGCTCAACCCTCCACTAAAAAATATTTTTTGTTTGCTCATATAACTAGCATCATTTGAATGGAAATGATTTAGAGGCTCTTACTAAAGAAGACAACATTCATATTAAGAAAATTAGATAAGAATGTTTTATTAAATCCTAGTTTCTTTAAAAGATTATGAGCAGGATAATTTAGCTCTTCGGAGAAAGCTAATACATTCTGAAAGCCCCTATTTTTCATATCTTCTATTAATTTAGAAGCCGCTTCAATGACATATCCTTTACGTCGCTCGCTTTTGATTAATCTAAACCCTAATTCTGCTTCATTTCTTCCATCTAGTATACATACCTCAAAACCGCAGTAGCCAATAATCTTACTCGTATTTTTAGATATAATGGCTAATTTTCCAAAACCATATTTTTCATAATGTTCTAAAATTTCATAAAAACGGTCTGTAGCGTCTTCAATATTTAAAGCTCCATTAGGTGAAAATACCATGAAATCCCTATCATGAAATAGCGAAATAGCTTCATCTAAATCTTCTTTAGTAAATGATCTTAAAAATAAATTTTCAGTTTCAAACATAATCATTCTTTAATCTACCTAGAATTAATATGGTATGCCTGTATCTATCTTGCTTAACAAACCCTGTTTAACCCATTGTTTTAATTTCAATAATTGCGACTTTAGATCACTGTGATTGAATTACCACTCACACTCCTTTAAATAGAGGTGAAAATGCTCTTTTGGAACACCATTAAACTTACGTAAATGCCGTTTAACTTGGTTCCATAAATTCTCTATGCCATTAATATGGTTCTTATTATTAACATAGGTTTTAGAGTGGTTTATACGATAATGAGTAAATTCACTGATGTCTAATGCGTTATAGCTTTTAAATGAATCAGTGCAGACAATGCTATCTGGTCTCACCTTCGAATATACCAGGCTCTTGGCTATTTTTGTAAATATGCAGTCTTAGCCTAAGAAAGTAATAACTGGCTGTGGTTTTGTTGACATCGACTAAGCTTACTGCTGTTCTTGCTGTAGAACCTGCAATAAATGGTTCGATTAGTCTGTTTTGCTTATACCAACAAATATACTAACTTTCTATATTGTTCACCATACCCTTATATACTCGTTAATCCCACGAAACACCCATAAAAAAAGGCTTACCGAATATGACGGTAAGCCTTGAATCAAAATTTGGTGGGCCCAGTAGGACTTGAACCTACGACCAAAGGATTATGAGTCCTCTGCTCTAACCAACTGAGCTATGGGCCCTAATAGTAAGCATTTGAACTTGCTTGATTAGACGCATTATATTACCCGAAAATTATAAATTTGCAAGGGTAAGATGAGTATTTAGTGCAACTTTTTATAAATTTTTCGCAATAGAATCAATCCGAGCCACATTTAGCGCTTCACCAATAGCGCTGCCTTGCAGACTGCTATCAATATCTTGAATCGTCACTTGCTTATACGCTTCAACAAACGTCTCAAACTCAAACTGCTGATAGGCAGTTTTGGCAACATGATGTAGAGCCAATATCTCAGATAGGGTACTCATATCTTTATCGGCTTTGGTCATGCCAATAAGTGCTGCAATATTCTCTGCCGTAAGCTGATTATACTTAAGCAAATAGGGATAGCATTGGTTATACGTTTGCGCGAATTGAGTCACTTTCTTCGGTACTTTTAATTGATTGCCCACCGCTTTTTGCTTGTCAGACCATGCACTAATATCCGTAGCAGTGTGCTCTAAAATATCTGACATATTGGCCTGTACGCCTAGCTGTTTGTATAACGGACTGGTTATAGTATCCGCGGCAAAAGATAACATTAATAGTGTCCAGCGCTGATGCAAAGGCAGATTTAACTGTCCTGAAAGTGCTAAAGCACGGCAGATAAATTGTTTAGTCGCTTCATCATGTTGCCAAGCAGCAGCAAGATTAGGCATGACATGGGGCAGGGAGCCTACTTGATACAGGCAGTCAAAATACGCTTGCGGGCTACCCTGCATAAGCGCACGACTGGTCTCTTGCCATACTCGCTCAGCCGTTAAGTGATGTAGCTCATCTGTCTGATTAATGCTGTCTATCAACGCCAATGTTTCAGGAGCGATACTAAATTTTTGTTCTGCCTGCGGCTGATAAAAGCGGCCGTAAAACCGAGCAATGCGTAATACACGCAATGGGTCCTCACTAAAGGCCTCAGAGACATGACGCAGTACTTTATTGTTTATGTCCTCCACGCCGCCATATGGGTCAATGACTTCACCCGTCTTTGGGGTGTCATCATTGAGTCCATTGACTTCAATAGCCATAGCATTGATGGTTAAATCACGGCGCAGTAGGTCTTCCTCTATAGTCACTTCAGGTGCAGCATAGACCTCAAAGCCTTTATAGCCTTTACCCGACTTACGCTCAGTGCGCGCTAAGGCGTACTCTTCTTTTGTCTTTGGATGCAAAAACACAGGGAAGTCTGCACCCACCTGAATGAATCCAGCATCAAGCATTTGCTCAGGTGTTGCACCGACTACCACAAAGTCTTTATCGGTATATCGACGTTTTAAAAGCTTATCTCGGACAGCGCCGCCAACAACATATACTTGCATATTTAGCCTCTAGCTCTAGCAAAATAAAGTTTAAAAAAAGCCAGCAACAAGGCTGGCTTCTTTGTATTCAACTACTTGTCGGTCGATTCAATCATTTACTCTTTCGCATCTGCTTCGATATCTTGAGCTTCAGTAACCGCAAGTGCTGTCATATTCACGATACGGCGTGCTGTTGCTGAAGGCGTTAAGATATGAACTGGTTTGCTTGCACCCAATAAGATAGGTCCAATTGATGCGCTACTGGTTGCAGTTTTAACTAGGTTAAAGGCAATGTTAGCCGCATCTAGCGTTGGCATAATCAAAAGGTTAGCAGGGCCACTTAATACGCTGTGCGGGAAGTCATGACGACGAATCACATCGTCAAGTGCTGCATCACCATGCATCTCACCATCAAATTCGAAGTCAACGTCCATTTCAGTCAACAGCTCAAACACTTTACGCATTTTCACTGCACTGTCACGGCTAGAGGTACCGAAGTTTGAATGTGATAATAGCGCAACGCGTGGCGTGATACCGAAGCGGCGCATTTGATTCACGGCCAATACGGTCATTTCAGCCAATTGTTCTGCAGTTGGGTCTTCGTGGATGTAAGTATCAGCAATGAATAGACTACGATCTTGCATCAATACCGCATTCATTGAATAGAAGTCGCTCACACCATCTAGACGGCCAATCACACGGCGTACATAGTCTAAGTGTAGATTGTAGTGACTGAACGTACCACAAATCATACCATCTGCATCGCCTTTTTCGACCAATAAAGAGCCAATAAGAGTTGTCTTACGGCGGACATCACGACGAGCCAGTTCAATACTCACACCTTTGCGTTTGTTTTGCTCGTAGTAGAACTGCCAGTAATCTCTGTAGCGAGGATCGTTATCTTGGTTAACGATTTCAATGTTATCGCCAGCTTTTAAACGTAGGCTCAAGGCACTAATTTGTGATTCAATGATAGCAGGGCGACCTACTAGAATTGGTTTGGCTAGGCCTTCATCAACCACAACTTGAACCGCACGTAGAACGTCTGGATCTTCACCTTCACAGTATACGATGCGTTTTGGATCTTCTTTGGCACGAGCAAATAGAGGCTTCATGACAAATGCAGAGTTGTATACAAAGGCAGACAGCTTCTGACGATAGGCCGCAAAGTTCTCAATTGGCAGAGTAGCAACGCCAGAATCCATCGCCGCTTTAGCAACAGCAGATGCAATTTCAATGATTAGATTTGGCTCAAGTGGTCCAGGGATTAGATATTCTCTACCAAAACTCTTGCTGGTATCGACGTATTTTTGACCTTGTAGCGGTGTTGCTTCAACATGTGCCATAGCTGCAATAGCATGTACACACGCAATCTTCATCTCTTCGTTAACGGTAGTCGCGCCAACATCTAACGCCCCGCGGAAGATATAGGGGAAACATAAGGCGTTGTTAACTTGGTTAGGATAATCAGAGCGGCCAGTGGCCATGATTATGTCATCACGGATGGCATGAGCAAGTTCTGGCATAATCTCAGGCGTTGGGTTGGCTAACGCAAAGATAATTGGGTCACGCGCCATACGCTTCACCATATCTGCGGTTAATAGACCTGGCATTGATAAGCCTAGGAACATATCCGCATCGTCCATCACATCATTGATTGATGTGGCGTCTGTGTCACGCGCATAACGCTGTTTGGTTTCGTCTAGGTTTTCACGTTTGGTTGAAATAATACCGCGCGAGTCTGCAACGTAGATGTTTGAGCGTTGTACACCTAAGGCACAGATTAGGTCTAGACAAGAGATGGCTGCTGCACCGGCACCTGAACACACAACTTTAATGTCCTCGATTTTCTTATCAATAAGCTGTAGTGCATTAATTAGGGCCGCACCAACAATAATAGAGGTACCATGTTGATCATCATGGAATACCGGAATATTCATACGCTCACGCAGTTCACGCTCAATTTTGAAACATTCAGGGGCTTTAATGTCTTCTAGGTTAATACCACCGAAAGTTGGCTCTAAGGCAGCAACGGCTTCGATGAACTTATCAGGATCATTTTGGGCAACTTCGATATCGAAAACGTCGATACCAGCGAATTTTTTGAATAATACGCCTTTACCTTCCATGACAGGCTTCGATGCCAATGGGCCAATATTACCCAGACCAAGTACTGCAGTACCATTTGTAATCACACCAACTAGGTTGTTACGGGCAGTGTATTTTGCAGCAAGCTTAGGATCGCGCTGAATCTCTAAACATGGCACAGCCACACCAGGCGAATAAGCCAGTGCTAAATCATGCTGGTTAGCGATTTGTTTGGTAGGTGTGACAGAGATTTTACCAGGGACAGGGAATTCATGGTAATGCAAGGCAGATTGTTCAAACTGCTCTTGATTCATCGCATTGAAGTCATTCTCTGCAGGCATTGATGGGGTATTAGAAGTATTGTCGCTCATGTTTAAGACCAATTATATCTTGAAAAAGGAAATCCACGAATGGAGACTCAAAAGTGGTGTACTTAACCACTGTATTTTAGCATTATTATAGGTGTAAACCATAGAACCAAAGCGCATTTAAATCATCATCATTACTAATACGCTACATCTGGGTGATATATCGGTGTACGTCACCCATGTAGTGGGTTTGATAACGTTAGTTACCTTAGCGTTTAAAGCACGCCTCGTCAATTAAGTTTTTTTATAAGCGTCCATACCACCCTTGTTTATAGTACAGATGGACGGCTTTAATAGGAAAGTGCGATGTCAATTAGATTTTTTATGGATAATCCGCACTTATCTTCTCTAGCGATTGCTTATGATTAAGAAGAGCAGCTAATCACTATAGGTCTTGCATCTTTAGTCGGTGGTGTGATATCCGCATCCGTTGCTGTGTCTTGCACTTCATAAGGTGTGGTCAGTAACTGAAATAAGCGGTCCACTTCAGCAAAAATACCTGATTCTGCCTGTGTAATCGCCCGCTGTGCCATCGCATTACGCAGCACATACACTGGGTTATTGTTTTTTAGAATATTAATAACCACATCGTTTGAATCGTGTAGCAAGCCTGTTTTGCTAATCTGCTGACTCACATGAGCGGTATATTTATCTTGCCACTGCTGCCATTTTTGTAATGATTCAGCATCAAGTTCATGGTTGATATTTGCTAGTAGCTGAGCTTCATAAGCATGATTGTCTGCATCAAGAACAGCAATCAGCGCTCTAAAGCTGTTGGTATAATCAAGCTTGTTATCTTCTACAAACTGTAAGAAGTCAAAGGCCAGTCTTAATGTACCATTAATATCATCCGCATCTGGAGTTGCATTCGACTGTTCTAAAGACAGATAATCTGGGCTGTTTGCATCATTTAAGCCTTCCCAAGGCAAGCCCATTTTACGGCACACGCCTTGCTGATAATGCTGCATAAAGCTTGTTTCATAATGCGATAAACAGTCTGCCAAGGTCTCTCTACTAATGGTCTCTTGTTTGTCGCCAATGACAGTTTTTCCAGATAGCTGCATAAAATGCATCATCCACACATTCAAATTCCAATGCCCGATAGCTGGCTGATTTTGATAGGTATAACGTCCTGTATGGTCTGAGTGGTTATTAATCCAGCCTGGATCAAAGCGTTCTAAGAAACCAAAAGGCCCATAATCAATCGTGGTGCCAGTGATTGATAAGTTATCTGTATTCATTACACCATGCGCAAAACCAAGTAACTGCCAATCGGCAATCATAGCCGCGGTGCGCTTGACCACAGCAGAGATAAAGTCTGTTACTGGTGTGTCAGAATCGGTCAGCTCAGGATAATATGTTTCAATCATATACTTGGTAAAGCCGCCTAATAAGTCTGGCGCAAAGCTTGCAATCCATTCGACATGACCTAAGCGAATGTGTGTATCTGCCACGCGCATTAATGCAGCGCCTTGTTCCATAGTCTCTCGGCGTACCGGTGTATCTGAGGTGATAAAGCCCAGTGCGTTTGATGAGCGAATACCCAGTGATGACATGGCATGGCCGCATAAATATTCACGAATGGTACTGCGCAAAACCGCTCGGCCATCTCCCATACGAGAGTAGGGGGTAAGGCCTGCGCCTTTGAGATGTAAATCAGTCAATTGGTCTTGTTTATTACGAACTTGAGCCATCAATAAGCCGCGACCATCACCTAACTGACCTGCCCATTGACCAAACTGATGCCCAGCATAGGCCATAGATAATGGCTCAAATCCATCCGGTACATAATGACCTGACAAGATATTGACCCAATTATCTATTAAGTCTTGGTCGTCATCCCAGCCAATTTGGCTTGCAACTATTGGATTGAAGTGTCCAGCTTTGGGGTTACTAAGTGGGGTAGGTGGTTGTTTGTTATACAAGCGAGGGTCAAGTTTGGCGTAACTGTTTTCAAATTTCATAATATTTATATCAGCTTTTGTAGGATATATTGATTGGCAATGTGCGTGTGATAGCAAAAGTAAGTTGTTGAATAAACAAATTATTTTTAGTAAAGAGTAGCATTGAGAGAGATGATAACAAAGCTTGGCAGTAACAAGTAGGGGTAGAATGTTATTGTTATATAGCGTCAGCAAACAATTGAAAAGTGATGGTTTTCACCCATTTAAATCTACGCTACGTTCTATTTTAGTATTGTGGTAACAGAGTTTGCTGTGAAATGAGGTCATAAAAAAACCCTTCAACCTGACCATAAGTCAGGCAAAGGGTAAGGTGGTATTTACTACCTATCTATAAGTCACATAGCTTAAGTCAGAATACTGCTAATCTTATTATTTCTTATAAGGATAGTTATTTGATGCATAAAGCACTTTAAGCAGGCGTATAACCAATGCTGTGAAAAGTTTTTTTAAGATTTCGGTCATGCTTTTTAATACGCTGCTCAATCAATTGATACTGATGTTTTAGCATCTCATCGACTTCATGCAATCTGTCAGAAAATTCTCCCTTTTTCATCTGAACCGCTTTGGTTTTTAAAGCTTGCCATTCTTGGACGGTTTGTTTAAATAAGTCTTGCTCAAACTTAATGCGGTCACTAAAGCGTTGTAAGCTGCGTGGTAAGTTGTTGTCAATCAGCAAGCCTTTTTCATCAGTAATCGGCGCAAGCTTTTGCTGTGCTTGCTTAAACTTCATCGTGATCTCGGCATGCTTAATGGTTGTGTCATCAACGACACGTAAGTCAGAGGCTAAGCCAAGTTTTGCTAAAGCTGCGATGACCCATTTAGTTGGATCATATTGCCACCATTTCACACCATTCCGGTAGTCGTATTGGAAGAAGTGATGGTAATTATGATAGCCCTCCCCCCACGTTGGGATAGCCAATAAGAAGTTATCACGGGCGCTATTGGTGTCGGTATAAGGGCGGGTACCATACATATGGCATAAAGAGTTGATAAAGAAGGTAAGGTGATGATTAATCACCAAGCGCAACAGTCCAGCCAGTAGCAGCGTACCCCAGACATCACCGATTAACCAACCGATAGTGCCAATCAGTCCCACATTTGCAGCGACGACCCATAGACCATAATATTTATGCTGAATTTGCAGCACCTTATCCTTGGTTAAATCTGGAATATTTTTATAATCAAACTGTCCGCTTGGGTAGTTTTTTAACATCCAGCCAATGTGACTAAACCAAAAGCCGCGTTTGGCCGAATACGGATCATCCATCGGATCATCGACATGGCGGTGATGGGTACGATGCCCCGAGCACCAGTCAAAAGCAGAGCCTTGAACAGCCAGGGTTGCACCCACCAAAAAGAAGTTGCGAACGATAGGGTGCGCTTTATAGGTGCGATGCGACATTAATCGGTGATAGCCTGCAGTGATACTCAGGCCGGTCCAAACACCGACCGCTGCAAAGACGCCCCAAGTGGGTGCGCTGACACGATGCGTTGCCAGATACCAAGGTGTGATAATCGCTGCTGCAATCGGGGTGGCCGTCAAGACGATGGCCGGTACCCAGTTAATAGGTGCTTGTTGAAAGGCACGCTCTTGTTCAGGGTCAACACCTAACGCATCTGCCGTGCTCTTTGGATCAGAGCCTAGGCGCGACGCTAAAGGCTGAGTATTGGAAAAAGAGACGTGGGTGCGTAACGTATCGATGAGATTCGGTAACTGCTGTAATACTTGGCCACTTTGATATATTGCCTTACTGGCTACATTTAGAGATAAATCACGGAGGTTACGTAGCTTGTGTAAGGGAGTTAGGGCGGTAGACGTGTTGTGGTACATTTTCGAGGCATTCCTTGCTTTATAGCGGTAAACTCTAAATCTAAGGGCAATCAGCAATCAATCGCTTATAGTGCTGTCTTAAATCTAGAAGTAACCATTATAGATATAGATGAGTGGTATGCTAATAGAATACCCGATAATAATATTAAAGTGAACACTCATTCACTGGTATTTTAAAACTTAGCTCATTTTTTACGTGTTATATACGCCAGTTACAAAGAGCCGTAACAAACAAGCACTTGCTTTAAGATGCCAAAAACAAAGTCGGATAATCGGTGATAATATAGTTAACGCCCAATGTAACCAGGCGTTTGGCTTCATCGATACTATTTACCGTCCATGCACTGGTGGTTAAGTTCGCACGTTTAAAAAGATGCATCATCTTGTCATTATATAAAGGATGATATAAGCCCACACCTGTACAGCCAAGGCGCCTAGCAATATTTGCGGTTTGATTTAAGGGCTGTAATGTAGAGGTGGGCATATTCAAATCAAGCGTATCTGGGTTTGGCAGCTGGCAGGAAAGCTCGTTAGCCTGCTTTTTTGCATAACGCTCATCAAGCTCAACCAATAACCCACGAGAAAAATGCTTTAAAAATCTATGAGTGCTCATTAATTCGTGCAGCTTAATATCAAAACTGGTCAAGGTAAGGGCTGTTTCATTAAAATGGGGTTGGCTTAGAGTTTGATTTAGTGCCTTTATCAACTCACTATGATGCGTACGGTGATGGGTCTTAATCTCAAGCTCAACCCGTTTATAACCGCTCAATACTGGCAGAATATCGTCAAGAAGAATAATGGCATGTGGACCTGCCGTTAAACGCTTTATCTCATTATAAGCAGACTGATTGACCCAAGCTTGTCGTTTAAATAGCCTAAGCAGAGAGTCATCATGAAAAACCGCCAACTTATTATCCTTGGTTAATTGAACATCAAACTCAATACCAATCAGTTTATTCTTTGAAAATTGACTTAAGCGGTGTGTGTATTCAAACCCAAGATAACTATTTTCGAACCTCTCTCCACGTGCACCGCGATGACCTAATAGGAAAGAGGGATAGATATCAAGCATCTGATTTAACGATAGGGTAGACATTTTGAACTCTTAAATGGATTGAAATAGAGGATGAGTTGATTGAATTTACTGCGAGTTAATATAAAGATACAGAATGGCGAATTTAAGTACGCTTACAGTAATACTAATTAACAAAAGCTATTTATTTGGCGTATAATACGGCTCGATATGGGTAATATACCTACTTTATCCCCAAACGTGTACGCTTTAATGTTTAAGATTGTTGTTGAGCGACTAACGTAATAATGGACTAACCCTGCGTTATCCTAAGTTATTGAGCAACTGCCAATCGAGTGCTCCGTTCATGTTTGAACAATCACAAATGAGTTATTGATAAATTGAGTTATTGGCATCTTTATATGCGAATAATCTAAGAGGTTATGATGAAGTTAAGTTTTGATAGTGTTTCTCGTCACACTGGTCTGGTAAGTGTCGCATTACTTTGCGGTATTACAGCAGTGTCTTGTAGCAAAAAGCAAGAGGCGAGCTCAGATGAGAATCAAGTTGTCGTTGCTGAAAATGAAAACGCAGCAGATACTGCTCCTGCTATTCTGTGTAATGACCCCATCGCATTAACTCAGCTAACCCAATCTGTCAAAGCCAGCGTTGGCTCGCAAACTCAAGCACTATTTAATAGCTATGCTGAGCGTGCAAATGCAAGTTTAAGCTATTCAAATGCAAACAATGCTGTGGGTTCTATCTTAATTGATGTGGCCAATCCGACTATGCTACAAGGTGCCAATGCCAACGGTATGGTCACTTGTAATGCAAGCCTTAGTTTAACGGTACCTAATAAAGATGTGATTCGTGCTAATAAAGCGTATCAGAGATTAGAAGGCGACGGCGATTTAGGTAGCTATTTGCAGTCTCAAAATATTACTTTGAACAACAATATGCTCGTTAGCAATAACTTCAACTACGTGGTCGGTATGCAAGGCGGTCAGTCTGCTGCACGTGTGGTTGGACAGCCTGCGATATTGACAGCGGCATCTGATATTATCGCCAGATCCCAGTTCCAATCTGCGCTAGATGCGAGTCGTGCTGGTCCTGCAACGGTTAAGCCAAGATCTGAGCCTGCATTACCATCAGAGCCAAGATTACGTCAAGAGCCAAGAGTCCGTCCTGAGCCTGAGCAAAGACAACACACGCCGGCTCAGCAGCATAGTGAGCCGCAACCAGAGCCTAATCCAAGGGCAGAAGCGCCGGCTCCGATTAATACTCCAAAGCGTAATACAGACAACAATGACAACGAAGTTGTAGGGTTAAATACACCAAGCAAGCCTGCAAAACCGCAAGAGCCAAAAGAGCCGATGAAAGTGCCAGAAGATGAGCGAATCGAGATGGTTATCATTGAAGAAGAAGGCACTTACTAAGCCTTTATCTATACTGATTTGATACTGTATGTCTCGTCCTAAAATAGGTTGATGATTTAAAACAAGCCAGATACCCCGTGTATCTGGTTTTTTCTATGCAGAACACCCATAACTTTGATGAAACTCGAAAGGCGTTCTCATATTCAAACTCAAATG